>NZ_AZDU01000099.1 GCF_001434815.1 Lactobacillus equicursoris DSM 19284 = JCM 14600 = CIP 110162 | reverse complement strand
TCCCCCAACCTTAGTTAGCCAAGACATTTTTGGACTGACAATTCCCTCAACCTTAGTTAACCAAACTGATTCCAGTTATGCGGAGACAATAATTCTTGTGGGTTAAAGGGATCGAACGTAAATTTAATTACTGAAATTCTATTTTCCTTACCACTTTTGACAATTTCGTAGCTAAGATTTCTAAAAAGTGAAGCTAAGCAGGATGTTGCTGGCTCAACCTTTTGTTTTACAACATCATGATTTGCATAACTTGGTCTAACATCCAAAATTTTTCGGAATTCTTGAAAGGAACATTCATAAGAACCGATTTCAGCATATTGGATCAATTTCCTAAAAAGCGTTTTAGCACAGTTATTACTAATTTTGGCTAGTAGTTGATAATTCCAATAGGTAAAGTTGTCGGTACAATAATTGAAAAGACCATGATATTGATTTTTGACGCTAACTGTAATTTCTTCCGATTCATAGCTTGCCTGAGTGAATAAGCCAGTTGTTTGCATGAATTGAGTTAATTTGTTTATAGAGCGATCCAATTTAGAATAATCCTTATTACGGTATCCGGCTTCAGATGCCAGCTCTTTTCTCGACAACTTAAGGGGGAGTCCTTTTTGGCGGTAGAGTCTGCCGACGATCAACCAAAAGAAATTCTGCTGGCTGCAACTTAATCCAGTTAGTGGATAGTCGTTTAATTTGGCATTATAGGTAATGATGTGTTTGATGGGCAAGTGATATTTCATTGCGAGATTAATCTGCCAGAGATCGTCGGAATTAAGGTTAAAACAGATATTTTGTGGATAGGTTCGCTTATCAGGAATACGGCTGCTCCAGATAGCCTGATTAATCTTAGTGATTTGTCCTGGGGAAATAACACCTTGCCCAAATCCATTGCTTAAGACTAAGTCTAAACTTTTAAGTGGCACCGCTTTTGCGCCGGCACTTTCTAGTGCTTGATCATTAACGATCTGAAAGTTATCAGTCCCATTACGGTTAATGATAACTACAATCGTTTTAATCAGATTTGTATTAATCGAAACTTTTGACTGTAGAGCTTGCAATACGGCTTCTTTATGAAAGGTAAGCTGGTCGTAAATAGCCGGTTCTAATTGTGCAAAATCGAAGGTCCGGCCGCTTACTTTGCGAACCTTGACTTCGATGCAGTAGATCCCTGTTTCAGTAATTAATAAGCTATCAATTTGGTTGTCATAATTTCCTCTATAGTTACCATATTGGTAAGGCAATGACACATTATGGAAAATGATTTTGGTAGAGTTGGCAAGCTTTTTAACAGACTGATCAACTAGTTGCTCACCAGCATCCCCAGCTAAAAGATATTCGGTTTGCTGGAGTTGATCTTCTGAGAGAATTGGAATTTGCTCAAAGTTCAGTTGATTGTAATTTTGAAAGCATTGGTTGAGCTTGCGGATATTAGCTAAATTGTTGATTGAGAGTTGCGTCAAGCAGTTATAATTTGGATCAAGCAGTCTCTCGGTTTCTTTTGCAGTTTGCACAACGATTTCGTTGGTAACCTGGTTTGAACTAAACCAGTGGTAAAAAGAAGCAGTCATAAATTTACCCTCCTATAGTTTATTACACCGAAAATCGCCAAATTAACGTCAAAAGTTGTGGAAAACTACAAATTTAAGTAAAACGTAGTAAATTAATATACATTTTATTTTGGCTAACAAAGGTTGGGGGAATCGTCAGT
>NZ_AZDU01000098.1 GCF_001434815.1 Lactobacillus equicursoris DSM 19284 = JCM 14600 = CIP 110162 | reverse complement strand
TTGAGCAGCAATCTCCGTAGTTGAGTAAGTTTTTGAGCAGCAATTTCTGTAGATGAGTAACTTACCGCCATGCTAACCAGTACAGGAGGTAAAAAACAGCTTTTCCGTTAGGGAAAGCTGTTTTTGCTTGGGGGAATCAAAAGTCGAAAAATGGCTTGGCTACATATACTTGGGGGAATCATCAACCAGAAACAGCTAAAAATTTGTCACGAAGCCTCAAGCTTGATAAACTTTTAGGATAAGCATATAAAAAATTAGGGGGACAAGATGGAGCTTAACTACAAAGAACTTGCCCAAAGCAAGAAAGACGCGATTTTGAAGGACCTGGCCGAACTGATTGCCATCGATTCTTCAGAAGACTTAAACAACACCAGCGAAGAATACCCAGTTGGCCCAGGCCCAGTCAAGGCCATGACCAAATTTTTGGAATTCGCCAAGCGCGACGGCTTTGACACGGAAAACTTTGCCAACTACGCTGGCCGGGTCAACTACGGTGAAGGCGACCAGCGCCTAGGCATCATCGGCCACATGGACGTGGTGCCAGCTGGCGAAGGCTGGACCCGCGACCCATTCAAGATGGAAATTGACGACGAAGGCCGGATCTACGGCCGGGGCTCAGCCGACGACAAGGGGCCAAGCTTAGCCGCTTACTACGGGATGCTGCTTTTGAAAGAAGCTGGCTTTAAGCCGAAAAAGAAGATCGACTTCGTCCTTGGCACCAACGAAGAAACCAACTGGGTGGGGATCGACTACTACTTGAAGCACGAACCTACTCCAGACATCGTCTTCTCACCAGACGCTGAATACCCAATCATCAACGGCGAACAAGGGATTTTTACCCTGGAATTCACCTTTAAAAAGGACGACACTGAAGGCGACTACGTCTTAAACGACTTTAAGGCCGGGATCGCCACCAACGTAACGCCGCAAGTAACCCGGGCTACGGTATCTGGCGCAAACCTAGACGCCATCAAGCTAGCCTTTGACGCCTTTTTAAAGGACCACGACCTGGGCGGGGAATTTGTCATCGACGGCGAGACCGCCAAGATCACCCTGATCGGCCAAGGCGCGCACGCTTCTGCTCCGCAAGTGGGCAAGAACTCTGCCACCTTCCTGGCTCTGTTCTTAGACCAGTTCGCTTTTGCCGGCCGCGACAAGAACTTCATTCACTTTTTAGCAGAAACTGAACATGAAGACTTCTACGGTAAAAAGCTTGGCATCTACCACCAAGACGACTTGATGGGCACCCTGGCCAGCTCCCCTTCCATGTTTGACTACGAACATGACGGCGAAGCAACCCTGAAGAACAACGTCCGCTACCCACAAGGCACGGACCCAGACACCATGATCAAGCAGGTCATGGACAAGTTTGGCGCTATTTTGGACGTAACTTATAACGGCTTTGAAGAGCCTCACTACGTGCCAGGCGACGACAAGCTGGTCCAAACCCTGCTGGCCGTTTACGAAAAGCAGACCGGCAACCAGGGCCACGAAGTTGTGATCGGCGGGGGCACTTACGGCCGCCTCTTCAAGCGTGGCGTGGCCTTTGGCGCTCAGCCAGAAAATGGCCCAATGGTCATGCACGCGGCTAACGAATTTATGATGCTGGACGACTTGATCAACTCCATTGCCATCTACGCCGAAGCCATCTACGAATTGACCAAGGATGCTGATTTGTAAAAAAGACAATATAGACTAAAAAGACTAAGAGGTAAATTGCAAGAATAATTTGAACACCCAC
>NZ_AZDU01000097.1 GCF_001434815.1 Lactobacillus equicursoris DSM 19284 = JCM 14600 = CIP 110162 | reverse complement strand
ATCTGGGAAGATGCGCCAGAGAGGGTGACAGCCCCGTAAGCGAAATCCAAAGAAAGCCTATCAGGATCCTGAGTAGGGCGGGACACGAGAAATCCCGTCTGAATCCGCGAGGACCATCTCGCAAGGCTAAATACTAACCAGTGACCGATAGTGAACCAGTACCGTGAGGGAAAGGTGAAAAGAACCCCGGGAGGGGAGTGAAAGAGAACCTGAAACCGTGTGCCTACAAGTAGTCAGAGCCCGTTAAAGGGTGATGGCGTGCCTTTTGTAGAATGAACCGGCGAGTTGCGTTAGCCAGCGAGGTTAAGTCAGAAAAGACGGAGCCGCAGCGAAAGCGAGTCTGAATAGGGCGAGCAGTTGGCTGATGCAGACCCGAAACCAAGTGACCTACCCATGACCAGGTTGAAGGCGCGGTAAAACGCGCTGGAGGACCGAACCCACGTAAGTTGAAAATTGCGGGGATGAGTTGTGGGTAGCGGTGAAATTCCAAACGAACTTGGAGATAGCTGGTTCTCTCCGAAATAGCTTTAGGGCTAGCCTCGCAAAGAGGATGCTGGAGGTAGAGCTCTGTTTGGACTAGGGGCCCGTCAGGGGTTACTGAATCCAGATAAACTGCGAATTCCAGACATTTATATGCGGGAGTCAGACTGCGAGTGATAAGATCCGTAGTCGAAAGGGAAACAGCCCAGATCACCAGTTAAGGTCCCTAAATACATGCTAAGTGGAAAAGGATGTGGAGTTGCGCAGACAACTAGGACGTTGGCTCAGAAGCAGCCATCATTCAAAGAGTGCGTAATAGCTCACTAGTCGAGTGACGCCGCGCCGAAAATTTACCGGGGCTAAGCATGATACCGAAACTGTGGATGCATACAAAAGTATGCGTGGTAGGAGAGCGTTCCAGCGGCGAAGAAGCATGACTGAGAAGACATGTGGAGCTTCTGGAAGTGAGAATGCCGGTATGAGTAACGAAAGACAGGTGAGAATCCTGTCCGCCGCAAGACTAAGGTTTCCTGGGGCAGGCTCGTCCGCCCAGGGTAAGTCGGGACCTAAGGCGAGGCCGAGAGGCGTAGTCGATGGACAACAGGTAGACATTCCTGTACTGCACCCAATCGTTATGAGCGAAGGAGGGACGCAGGAGGCTAGCAGCGCATGGTGCTGGAAACCATGTTCAAGCGCTGAGTCTGGAAATGAGTCAAATGCTTATTTCCTTAAGGACAAGGCGTGATGAGGAGCGAAATTAAAGTAGCGAAGGCTGCGACGTCACACTGCCAAGAAAAGCTTCTAGCCAGAGAAGGTGCACCCGTACCGCAAACCGACACAGGTAGTCGAGGAGAGTATCCTCAGGTGAGCGAGAGAACTCTCGTTAAGGAACTCGGCAAAATGGCCCCGTAACTTCGGGAGAAGGGGCGCTGGTCGCAAGATCAGCCGCAGTGAAAAGGCCCAAGCAACTGTTTATCAAAAACACAGGCATCTGCAAAATCGTAAGATGAAGTATAGGTGCTGACACCTGCCCGGTGCTGGAAGGTTAAGAGGAGAGCTTAGCGCAAGCGAAGGTTTGAATTGAAGCCCCAGTAAACGGCGGCCGTAACTATAACGGTCCTAAGGTAGCGAAATTCCTTGTCGGGTAAGTTCCGACCTGCACGAAAGGTGTAATGATTTGGGCACTGTCTCAACGAGAGACTCGGTGAAATTATAATACCCGTGAAGATGCGGGTTACCCGCGACAGGACGGAAAGACCCCATGGAGCTTTACTGCAGTTTAATATTGGGTATCTGTCAAGCATGTACAGGATAGGTAGGAGCCGGAGAAGATAGGACGCCAGTCTTATCGGAGGCGCTGTTGGGATACTACCCTTGCTTGACGGATGCTCTAACTCAGGCGTGTAAACCAGGCCGAGGACAGTGTTTGACGGGCAGTTTGACTGGGGCGGTCGCCTCCTAA
>NZ_AZDU01000096.1 GCF_001434815.1 Lactobacillus equicursoris DSM 19284 = JCM 14600 = CIP 110162 | reverse complement strand
CAAAGTATTGGTAGCCACCCTTGCCTTGCTTAAGGCCGTGTTCCTTACCGTAGTCCTTGAAGCCAGACCAAGCAGCTTGGTTGAATGAGTGGTCGTCAACACCGTTGCTGTCAGTGATCAAGGCAACACCGTGCTTGGTGTCCTTGTTGGCAGTAGAGTTAGACTTCTTGCCGGAGCAAGCAGTTAAAACAGCAGCGACTGATAGGGTGGTTGCGCCGATAGCAACCAATTTCTTGTAGTTGAAACGCATATCGATTACTTCCTCTTCATTTACGAACATTTGTATATTTAAGATACCATTAAATTCGGCTAAAAGCAAGTAAAAAAGAGTAGAATATTCGTTTTTTTAGGCATTTTTTTCAAAAAAGCTTTTTTAAATATGAGAAAGCGGTTGATTCACGAACGAATCAACGCTTTTGTATAGACCAGTTCCCGGACTGGGAAGTTTTAGACAGTTGTTATACAATTAGCAGCAGATTAGAGAATCAGGAAAGTTAGCTAATCTGGGGCAGCCGCGAGGCTGCCTTTTTTGCTGCAAGTTATAACAGTTAAGAAAAAGGCGCCCATCGAATGATGAGTGCCTTTGTGTTCTTGGCAAAATTAATGAATCAGGAAAGTTAGTTAATTAAAGATTACCAGGAAATTTCGTAGAGATTATGTAAGTTTAACCAAGGCGACATTTGTTCGAAAAATAAAACAAGTCACGATAAGGTGACTTGTTAGTACGGATCAGTTGTCTTGCTTACTCTTTTGTGCCTTAGCTTTCTCAGCTGTTTTATTACTTTCTTGCCAATTGATATCGAGTATGTTGATTCGATAGTTAGGATGGTTATCTTCTTCGATATCCCAAAAAAACATATCGCTATCTTTATCTCGTAAATCGCCCAAAAGGATATACGTTCCTGTATAGCCATGACCGCTACCTTTTAAACGCGCATAGTATGGTTGGTCGGCATCCCGCCAAGGAGATCCATCATCAGCGGAGAATTGTCTAAGGCCGTCGACCATGACATAATCACTGTATTTATATTTCTTTTTAAGATTGGTGATCTTCTTGGTTTTGCTGTTAAATTTAAATGTGTATGCAGTTTCATCAATCATGGCTTTTTCGCCATTTGAATATTGAGAATGGTTGTTGATCTCTGAAACGTTTCTGGCTTTAATGTAGGCTCCATGGCCAATGTAGTAAAAATAGTGGCCGTTGATTTTCCTGTAAGGCAGCCAGTATTTTTTGTCAATTTCATAGGTATGAATTTTTGTGCCATGGAGGAAATAATAGCGAACATCTTTGTTGGTCCGTTCAACCTTTTTTCTGGTTGTATAGACGTAACTGCCCTTCTTTAGATAGCCGAGGGGACCATAAAGTCCGTTGAACCAAGGCATCCGGTTGCCATAGCGGTCATAGACATAGCTGTTCCAATTTAACTTCAAAACGACTTGGCCTTTTAAATAGGGCGTATCGTATGCGGCTTGCACAGTGTTTGCAAATAAAGCCGTAATACCCAGTAGGGCAGTTAAGGCAAGCAATGTGTTACGTAGTCTTTTGAGCATGGTTATCACCTCACTGGAAAACGCTTTCTCAATAATAATTATAACATTAAGGTAAAGCAAAAAGGCACCCATCGAATGATGAGTGCCTCTTAAAAATCTGCTGTTTGAGCTTACTTCAAGTCGCTTACGCTGTCGGCAACCTTGATCTTGCCAGCCAAGATTTGCTTACGAGCGTTTTGAACCTTAGTCCAAGTCTTGGAGTCGATCTTGCCCTTAGTTACGGAAACACCGTTGCCTTCCAGAGTGTAAACGAAGTGCTTGCCACCTGGGAACTTGCCTTGGTATGCCTTTTCAGCCAAACGTTCAACAGCAACGTCCAGACCCTTCAAAACGGAAGTCAAGACGAAGTTGCTCTTCTTGCCATCCTTTGAAGTGTAGTTACCCAAGTTGGATTGGTCAACGTCAACACCGATTACCCAAA
>NZ_AZDU01000095.1 GCF_001434815.1 Lactobacillus equicursoris DSM 19284 = JCM 14600 = CIP 110162 | reverse complement strand
CAGACGTTGAGTGTCTAATAATGACAGCTCATTGGGCAATTTGTCTAAAAGATAGTTGATATATTTGAATTGATCCAAGCCATTTTGCTTGGCGGTTTCGAGTATGCTCATTATGATTGCCATGGACTTGGCGCCGGTACTGCTCTGTGAAAAGAGCCAGTTCTTGCGTCCCATGACGACCTCTTTGACTGCTCGTTCTGCTCTGTTGTTGGACAGTTCAAGGCGACCATCTTTTAGGACGTTCATGAACTTGTCCATGTGCTTTATGCAATACTGGAAGGCTGTCCCTAGCTTGCCGGAAGGCAACACGGAGATTGATTTCTTGGAGCACCAGTCGGAAAACTTCTCTAGCAGAGGTCTTAATTCGGACTGACGCTTCTCGTACCTCTCTTCGGCGGAAAGGTCTTCCCAGGCGCGCTCTAGGCTAAACATTTGATTACAGTAGTGGATCCCTTGATTAGCCACCGAAGTTACGTCGGATTCTCTGGCCTTGTCTTTAGGCAAGGAATCACAGAACTTCCGCCTTGCATGAGCCATACAGCCTACAAGAGTCACATCTTGTTTGCTTAATCGTAAATAGCCAGGATATTGATCACAATGAAGGTATCCGCTAAAGCCTGTGAGAAAATCCCACGCTTCTGCTCCTTTTCGTGATCCATGGTGATATAGGACTATCGGCTTTTCGGTATGCTTGCCTGACAAGAAAGTCCAGACGTAGTCTTTGACTCTTTCGCTGTCTAAGACTCGATATGGCGTCTCATCTGCGTGAATGACATCCAGCTTTAGCAGCTCTTGTCTCAAGAGCTCGTAAAGGCTAGAGAGGTAGTATTCGCAGACCTTGATATGCCAATTCGAAACCGTCTTGTGATCAAGCGGAAGGCCCATACGCCGCAAGTCCTTCTCCTGTCGGTAGGCAGGAACCTTGAGAACGTACTTCTGATAGATCGTATTAGCGATTAAAGAAGCTGAGCCAAGACTGTTGGTTAACGGGGCCTTGGGTACAGGAGCTTTGATAATCTTGTCAGCTGGCGCTTTATCACTGCAGTGCTGGCACTTGTAAGAGTGTTGGATGTGATCGATTCTCTTAACTTGGGCTGGAATGTAGAGCAGCTCTTGTCTAGCACAGAAGCTGCCGATCTCTTTCAGTTCGTGCTGGCAGTCTGGACAGGTAAGGTCATCCAAACGGTGATGAACCTCCTCACCCGGCAGAGAGTCTAAGATATCTTGCTTTCTGCCGACTTGCTTGCGTCTCTTATAGGTAATAGTTTCGGTAATGCGAGGGCAAATCCTCGTCATCTTGGGAGGCGGTGTCTTCTTCGAAAAGGCTCAGCTGATCTGGGTTGACAGCTCTCTTTTCGGAAGACTTGCCGTAAAGCTTATTAGTCAAATAAGCAACTTGTTCAGTAAGAAGGGCAACCTGCTTGAGTAATTCTTCGTTATTTGCTTTGAGCGTTTCGATTAAATCTAAAGTTTCTTTGTCAGCCATGGTCGTTGTCCCTCCTTGATTCATAATCATAAGAATACCAGAAAAGCTCGTGAAATCAATACAATTCACGAGCTCTTGCGGTATTAATTTTAGGATCAATGGTAAAGCCCTGCATCAAGCGCATGACTTGTTCATCGGACAACTCTCGAACTTCGTCTTCATTGTTCGGCCAGGCCAGCTTCCCGTTCTCAAAGCGCTTATAGAGCAGCCAGAATCCCTGGCCGTCCCAATAAAGTGCTTTGAATCGGTCCCTCCGGCTGCCGCAGAAGAGAAAGACGCATCCGGAGAAGGGATCGAGATTGAAGCTCTTCTTAACTATGTAAGCAAGCGAATCGATTCCCCGGCGCATATCGGTCTTACCACAAACAATGAACACTCGACCTAACTCAGCCAGATTAATCATGGTTCAAGAACCTGTCTACGACTTCGAGCATAAGCTCGCTAGTGGCATCACTGTAAAATGACAGCTCAACCCCTTTGGACTTTAGATTGAGAACGAGCCTGTTCTTTGGAAGCT
>NZ_AZDU01000094.1 GCF_001434815.1 Lactobacillus equicursoris DSM 19284 = JCM 14600 = CIP 110162 | reverse complement strand
CAAAAATATCAATTTAAGTTTACTAGTATCTATTAGTAGACTTTTCTATTCTAGGTCGTGTTTTTAATGTTTTAGGACGAGTTTTATGATAAGCTATGATTGAATACGAACATATGACCGCAATGAGAAAGCAGCTTCCAAAAATGACCAGAAAAACGAAAAGAACTCAGACTAAAACGATCAGAGCTTATACCGTAAAACTGACTGATGAAGAAATTAAAGAGCTGGATGAGCTGTTTGCTGGCTACGGCAGATGCAAGGATTTGCTCTATGCTCAGCTGTGCGGCATCAACCACATGACGGACATCAAACAGTGGCACGGCCCTAGAGACAGAATCCGCAAGCACGACGGTGAAATCAAGAAGGCTCGCAAAGCGGTCAAAGACTGGAAAAAGGCCTATAAGAAGAATAAAGCTCAAGGGCTGAAATCACCTGACGCAAGAACGGTCAGACTTTCAAAACAAAAGCTTCTGAATGAGCAGTTTGGAATTCAAGGCCGCCATGCAACGGAAGCAGTTAAAGACGTGTGCATGAACCTCAATTCCATGTGGTCAAATCTTGGCTTAAAACTGAAAAAGCAGGTGCAAGCCAATGAAATCTTGGCTAGCGCTGAGCGCCAGTATCTTAATTACGTCTTTACTTCACCATATTACTGGCAGCTTATTCTGCAGGGACGCGAAAACGAGGCAAAGCCAAACGAAGAAGATAGCCAATATCCTTCGTTAAGAGCATCTCTAACCAAAGAACAGCTTCGGCATTGTGCTGGATACATCAGACGACTTACCAGAAAGCATAAGCCATACCCTCATTCAAGTTCCGCACGATGCATGCTCTGTGATGAAATAATGTGGAGTGTGGTCGAAAAAGACGGCTCAAGCTATTTGGAAATCATGACGGCAAAGCGCGGAAAGAAAAAGCAGTTTAAGCTGACCGGACCATACTGCTATGCCAACAAGAAGAAGCGTGGCGACATTCAGCTAATTCTTGACAAAAACAAGAAGCGGCTGGAAGTTCATCGCGCTATCAAGTCGGTTGTGAGCAACAAGCGCAATCTACATAAAAAACTGGGCATGGACAAGGGTATAGCCACTCTTATTTCGTGCAGCAGCGGTCAAGAATACGGAGCAAACTTCAGCAAGCTTGTAAGTGCCGAAGCCGAACGGATCAATCGCCGCAATACGAATCGCAACAAATACATCCAGCCAGCAAAAGAACTGAGACGGCAAAGATCAAACTTGCAAAAGAAACTGGCAGGTACTCATTCTGCCAAGACAAACAAGCGCATCAGATGCCAAATTGGCAGCATTGAGCGACAAATCGCTCATTTGGAAAAGCACCACCTCGGCAATAAGCTTTATCGTCGGCAACATGAGAGAAAGCAGAACAACATGGAACGGATGATGAACGTAAGCATTAGGCAGATGCTTATAACCGAAGAACCAGACGTCCTTGTCAAAGAAGATCTGAGCTTTACCAAAGAAAAGCTGCCAAGAGCATCAAGCTGCTATGAGGCAAAGGCAAGGCGCAAGCTGTCTTCATGGGCGAAAGGAACATTGAACAAGCGCCTCGAGTATCTATGTGCCAGTCAAGGAATTAAGACGGTCGATGTCAACCCAGCGTATACGTCACAGTTCTGTCCAAGATGTGGCGCACACTTTACCGAAAGAAAAGGCATGCATCATGAGACCGCAGTCTGTCCAAATTGCGGAGAGATGAATGCAAATACGGCTGCCGCCGTAAATATCTTGCGAAGGATGGATGACAAAGAAATAACGCTGTACACCCCATATCGGAAGGTTGAAAAGATTCTTGAAGATCGTTATGCAAATAAGCAGGCAGTGATGGCATAATCCATCAGTCAAAGCGTCACAAGCGTGGGCTCGCCCCTGCTTCAAGTCTAGGACTGGGCGCTGCCCTAGAGCCTCGGCACTAGGGAAAATTAGGACATATTCCTGCCTGCTTTACAGACATGGCCTTCGGGCTTTGCTTGTGAAGCATGGCGAACTCTTTGACTGTGCGTATGATAAAAGCATCAGAAGCTAGGGCTCCCCC
>NZ_AZDU01000093.1 GCF_001434815.1 Lactobacillus equicursoris DSM 19284 = JCM 14600 = CIP 110162 | reverse complement strand
TTAAGAATTTGTCAACAAGTTTTTGGATTTAATTTTTCGTGTCTCCGGAGAGCTGCTTGCTCGCCTCGACAACAAGTATTAGTATACTCGTTTAAATCAATTCGTCAAATCAGTCTTTTTGTCTGTAATTGATGATAAACACCCGGCAAGGTTGTTTTTAGCTACCTACTCGCCTGATCCAAATTGTTCAGACATATTCCGATTATCACCCACAAAGGTAAACAAATTGTTCCGAATTTGCCTTTTTTCACCGGGAAAATATCCCAAATTTTTTCAAAATAAAATCCAGGAAACATAGTTCCTGGATAATCACTTCTAAAACCAATAATTTGCGTACCATCCATAAGGAATAGTGGACAAATAAATGTATGCGCAGTTGAGCAGCACAATCAGGATCGGCCCAACATACGGCTTCTCAAACTTCAAAGTTAAAAATCTCCTGAAAAATTACTTTCGCCACTTGGCAACCAGCTTGCTTGGGATGACAAAGCTTTGAGCGCCCATGGACATTGGACCCACTTCACCTTGGTCAAAGACGATTACCAGCTGGTTCTTCTTGTTGATGTAGAAGTTTTGCTTAGCCTTGATTTGGCTGAAGCCGTCGATATCGCCCTTGGCCTTGATGAAGTAAGACTTGTTCTTGTCCTTCTTCATCGCCTGTTCCATTTGGGCAATGATGTACTTGCTAAAAGCCTTCCGGTATCCGGACTTGAACATCCCACTTAAAGTGACCTGCTTGCCAGTCTTCTTGCTCAAAACGTAGTATTGGCTGGTCGTCATGCTGTCAGCCTTTGACACCGTGGTTGACAAGCGGAAGACGTACCAGTTAGTGTTGTTGGTTACCACATTAGTCTTCACCGTCAAGCTGCCGTAGCCCTTTTCCTTCAGTGACTTCTTAAAGGCCGCAATTTCCTTGTTAGTTTCCTCGGCAATGGCTTGGTTGATGGCCGTCGTGGACTCTTGAGCTTGCTTAGCAGTCGTCTTGTCGCTGGACTTGACCGTCTTTACCTTAGAAACGGATACGTCAGCTGAGTGGGTCTTGCTTTCGTAGCTGTAGTTTCTAAAGGTAACCAGCTTGAAGTAGCTGCCAATCCCTGGCAATTCCTGCATGGCGCGGGCCACTTGCGGGGTGGTGTTTGGCAAGGCCACGCTCAAAAGGAAGGCGGCAGCGATCCCGCCAACCAGCTTGACAATCCCCCGCTTAGCCTTGGCTTGGTGCAAGCTAACGATATTCGAGGTCTGCTTTTGCGCCCGATTTTCCGCAGCTTCTTTGATGTAATCAACCTTGATTTGCCCCATCGCATTCATTAAATCTTTGTTTTCCATTGTGATCTGCTCCCTAAATAAATCTATACTCTTTCAATTTCCTGCCTAATTGCCGCCGCATCCGCATCAGGCTGACCTTAACACTCGATTCGGTCAAGCCGTTGCTGGCCGCAATGTCCGCAACTGCATCCATGTAAAAATAGCGTCTGACAAAAATGATCCGCTTCTCCTTAGGAAGCTGCTCCAAGAATTCATTAATGATCTCCGCTAACTTGCTCGTGCCAATCCCTTCCAGCTCACGATTGTCATCTGCCGCTGCTGCCGCTTCTCCAAGTTCATCCAGCGCGACGGTATATTTGTTGCCGGCTCGCTTTTGCCGGTTTTGATTCCGAACCATGTTGATGGCGTGGTTTCTGGTAATCCGGCCTAAGTAGGCGAGCAGGCTTTGCGGCTTATTCGGCGGGATGGTCTCCCAAGCCTTCAGCCAGGTATCATTAACGCATTCCTTGACATCCTCTTGATCCGCTAAGATGTTGCGGGCAATCGTGCTGCAATATGCGCCGTAATCTTCTTGGACAGAAGTGAGCGCTGCTTCATCTCTGGCAAAGAAGAGCGCGATAATCTCCGATTCTCTCACTGTCTTCTCCAATCTGTAGCTTTTTGTTTTTCGAGGTCCTTTCATCTCCTCACCCTAATAGACACCATTAATTCTCTCAGGTTACACTTTAGCAGATTTTTTTCGAAAAAATTTTTGGCAAAAGAAAAAGAACCTCCAAAGCAATGTCATTAAGTTAAGGCATTGACTTT
>NZ_AZDU01000092.1 GCF_001434815.1 Lactobacillus equicursoris DSM 19284 = JCM 14600 = CIP 110162 | reverse complement strand
AATTGTTTTGTTGAAATCTTACCATCTTTACCAGTGGTAATATGATCAACCAATTGGCCTTGTTTAGCTTTTAAGGTACCGTCAGCTGCATAAATATCAGCAGTAGCTTTAATATCGAATTCAGCACCAGCTAATGCTGTTTGGCTGTATTTCAATTCATATTGCTTACCATACTTAGTGTCAGTTGCTTCGGCAGACTGTAATGTATCCCCAGTCTTAGCCATCGTTGCAACTCCTCGTTGATCCTTATTCACGATTGGTGAACTTGTAACAACGATTGTTTGGATCTTGTCATTGTTTGTTGGGTTATATGCGAAGTCAAATTCATTCTTATTCAACACATACCCTTTCGGAGCGTGTAATTCTTTTGCATAGAGTTTTACTTGTGGGAACTTAGCTTGATATTGTGCTAAACCAGCTTTGTCTGTGTCAGCTAAACCAACCATTGACCCCTTTTTCAAAATAACTTTGCCAGCAGCGTTCTTCACGTCTTCACGGTTGTAAATACCAAAAGTAGCGCCAGCAACTGGTTTGCTATTCTCAGAAGTTTTGTTGATCTTAACATTGACATTTTGGAGCATGTTCTTAACAGAGACTTCTTTAGAAGTAATTGAAACATTTTGGCCAGCATATGTTAATTCAACATGGTGTGGTGTTGTATCAATCACAAAACCAGCTGGTGCTTTGGTTTCAATAACATCATATGAACCTAAATACAGTGGTGTTGTCTTAACTTTGCCATTAGCGTCTGTTGTTAATTGACCAACAGTATCACCTTTTTTAGCACGTACTGTACCATCAGCGGTTACGACATCTTTTGTAGCAACAACTTTAAATTCAGCATTTGCCAATGGTGTTTGAGCAAATGTAAAGTTATTTAGTTGACCGTAAGCAGTCCCTTTGGTTGTTACGCCAGATACAGATTCGCCGGTCTTCTTAATATCGATTGTGCCTTTTTGTGCGGCATTTTTGAAAGTAACCGTGATCATATTATTCTGTTGATTTTCAGGTGTTACTTTAAAAGCAAGCTTAGTTTGACCCAAAACATAACCATTTGGTGCTTTTACTTCTTCTAGTGCGTAATTACCGTAAACTAATTTTTCAGGTAAAGTGACTTCACCTTTAGCGTTAGTCATAAATTCCGACTGTTCATTTTCAGTTTGTTTCACATATTTACCTGTATCGGTATTCTTGATTTTGAATGTTGTACCAGCAAGCGCGATCGTCTTACCAGTTTCAGCATCAGCCTTTACCAATTTAATTTTTGATTTAAAATGTTCGTCAACTTTGTGGTAACGATAGATATTACCATCAGCTGCTACCTGAACATCAAAATCGCCAACTTTAACATAGCCAGCTGGTGCTTTTTCTTCTTTGACAACGTACCAACCGTAAGGCATGTTGTTAAAGGCTAAATGACCCTTATCATCAGTTGTTTGGCTTTGAACGTGAGCACCAGTAGATTTTAAATAAATACCGAACTGAGAACCCTTTAAGGCCTTCAATTCGCCAGTTTCATCATCGTTAGCATGATAGAATTTTTCGATTGCAACATTGCCCTTAATGACTTGATCAGACACGTTGACTTCGTTTGTATTCTCAACACCATCAATACCAGTAGCATCGATCTTGATTGGGTGAACTGTACTATCTAATTTGTAGCCTTCAGGTGCTTTGGTTTCGACGATTTGATAGTCACCTAAATCGTATTTATTAGAAATGGCCGTTAAATCGTCACCGATCGTCATGGTTTCCAAAGTTGTCCCATCTCTCTTTTGAAGCGCATACTGTGCACCCACGAACTTAGCGTCACCCTGTGGCGTGTTGCCTGTTTCAACATCAGATTTGTGCAAACGCACGCGTCCTTGCTTGATAACATGAACACTAAGTTGTGCTCTACCAGGATCGTTTACACGACCTACCATAACACCTTGAACACCAGGCTTCGTGTAAACCATTGGAGTACCAGCATATGAATCATCAATATTATACTTAAACTTGACGATACCATCTTGCGAATCTTTAGTTGCTGTCAACGTAACATTGTTACCTGATTTTGTTACTTTTACACCAGCAGTATTCGTTGTGGCATTGTCTTT
>NZ_AZDU01000091.1 GCF_001434815.1 Lactobacillus equicursoris DSM 19284 = JCM 14600 = CIP 110162 | reverse complement strand
TATTCCCCTCGTATGAGGGGGTGATCCTGATAGTACTGGGCGGCCGTTTGATCAAACGGAGTATTCCCCTCGTATGAGGGGGTGATCCTTTAAGCTTAAATTTAGTCAAATAATAATTAAAGTATTCCCCTCGTATGAGGGGGTGATCCCTTATAACGATAAGATTAGTGCTTATGAGTATAGTATTCCCCTCGTATGAGGGGGTGATCCTCGACTTTTCCGACTACTGATTGTGAAGATATGGTATTCCCCTCGTATGAGGGGGTGATCCTGAAATTTTCGATGTTTTAAGCAACGACATTAAGTATTCCCCTCGTATGAGGGGGTGATCCTGCCGTTTGTGCTTGTCCATCATAACCACAGGCGTATTCCCCTCGTATGAGGGGGTGATCCTTATCGAACGCTTCGAACAAGAAGAAGCAGCCGGTATTCCCCTCGTATGAGGGGGTGATCCTCGGTTTAGCACGATTCCTTAAATCTCAAGATCGTATTCCCCGCAAACGTGGGGGTGATCCTGGAGGATATGCATCTAAATCGCCACGCAATATAGTATTCCTCACATATGTGAGGGTGATCCTCATTGCTCACATTGGGGATGTCGTAGTACCCCCCGATTTCCTCACACTAGTGAGGGCACCAAAAAAGCTTACCCCCTCAAGGGCAATGTCATTAAGTTAAGGCATTGATTTTGAGCGGGGAACCGCTTTGAGACACTCATCTAAGTTGAAGTGCCATAGAAAAGTTAGACATTTTAGAAAATCTTAAATAGTTGCCATTACACGATCTCTGTATTTTACAGGGGTCGTGTAATTTAGTTTATTGGACCGTCTGATGTTGTTAAACCAATATATGTAATCTTTAAGTTCTTGTTGGACTTCCTCCAAAGAATACAGTCTAACTCGATTTAGTCTCTCGCGTTTCATCAAGTTGAATATAGTTTCACCCGGTGCGTTATCGTGACAGTTTCCCTTTCTGGACATGCTTTGAACTAGTTCCATCTCTTCCAAGCGGGCTTGGTAGGTTGGACTTTGGTACTGAGAACCTTGATCAGAATGGATAACTGGGTGGGAGTAAGCCGGTAGTTTGGTTTCCAATTCATCTAGCATACCCAATACTAACTCCATGTCGGGGGAGTAGCTGGCAGTACATGCAAGGATCTCCAAAGAAGCCTCATCCACTACAGGAGAGATATAAACTTTCTTACCGTTAGTTAGTACATATTCTGTAATGTCGGTATGGAGAACATGATATGGCCTTTCTTCATCGAAGTGCTGCTGAAGAAGGTTATCAGCTACTTTCCCTACAGTACCTTTGTAGGAGCTGTATTTCGCAGTTCTCTTGTGATATAGCTCGGTCTTCAGCCCGATACTGCGCATCAGTTTACGCACTGTTTCCATCGCTAATTTAACGCCCTTGTCGCGCAGAGCAGCCCATATTGGACGGTAGCCATACGTGCCTTGGCCTTCGTTGTAGTAGATATCTTTGATAAGATCTTTTACTTCGGCGTACTTATCCTTCTTAGCGATTCTTTTAAGGTTGTCGTAATAAGTCTTACGATTAAGGTTAGGAGCTTTAAACAGCTGTTTTAACTGAAATTCTGGGTGGTCTGCCCGGATATCACAAGTTATCTGTGTCTTTTGTCGATTGGACAGCGTGGATACCGGGCGGCCACTTTTTTTGCGATGATGAGCTCCAATTCTAATTCTTTGATTCTGGTATCTTTTTCTAGAAGTTTGGCCTCATATTTCTGCTTATCAGTTAGAGTTCCTATTTGCTTATTACGCTTGGCTTTCTCGGTCTTCTTAGGTATTTTAGCGGGTCTACCTTTCTTGACAGGAAGGAGCGCCTCTGGACCGCCTTGCTGGAACTTCTTAGTCCATGAATACACTTGTGACGGACTAATATTGAATTTAGCAGCTACCAGATTACGTCCTTCATCGGATTTTAGATAGTAGCTTACCACATCCAGCTTAAAGTCAACAGAATATTCTCTTTTGGTTAGCTTAACTTTTAAGCTTTCCAAGCCATTGAGTTCGGCAGTATTCACCCACGTACGAATTATAGATGGAGTGATATTATACTTTTTGCTTAATCCATTGTATGAGCCTCTGCCATTAAGATAATCAGAAGCAACTTGTATTTTTAGTTCGGATGAATATTTGGTCATAAAAATACCCCACAATCGT
>NZ_AZDU01000090.1 GCF_001434815.1 Lactobacillus equicursoris DSM 19284 = JCM 14600 = CIP 110162 | reverse complement strand
ACTTAAGACATTATCACTTGTTAAACACATATTGATGAAAACATTTACAAATTAAGTTGTAATAAAGCCAAAAACATGTTATTCTGTAAAGGAAACGGTACACGGTTACCAATTCTTGATTTTTAATTTTAAGGAGATAATTTACTATGGAAAAGAAAGAATTTCACGTAATTGCTGAAACTGGTATTCACGCTCGTCCAGCTACTTTGCTTGTACAAGCTGCTTCTAAGTTTGGTTCAGACATCAACCTTGAATACAATGGCAAGTCAGTTAACTTGAAGTCAATCATGGGCGTTATGTCCTTGGGCGTTGGCCAAGGCGCTGACGTTACCATCACTGCTGAAGGTGACGACGAAAAGGAAGCTATCGCAGCTGTTGCTGAAACTATGTCAAAAGAAGGCTTGGCTGAATAATGACTGAAACTTTGAAGGGAATCGCAGCTAGTGATGGCGTAGCCGTAGCACCTGCTTACCTCCTCGTTGAACCAGATCTTTCTTTCGAAAAGAAGACTGTTGACGACGTCGAAGCTGAAACAGCTCGCTTTAGCAAGGCTGTTGAAGAATCACAAGCTGAACTTGAAAACATCCGCAAAGTTGCAGCTGAAAGCTTAGGCGAAGAAGAAGCTCAAGTCTTTGACGCCCACCTGATGTTCTTGTCAGACCCAGAATTTACTGGTCAAATCGATGCTAAGATCAAGAGCGACGCTGTTAACAGTGAAGCTGCTCTTGACGAAGTTGCTCAAAACTTCATCAACATTTTCCAAAGCATGACTGACAATGCCTACATGCAAGAAAGAGCAGCTGACGTTCGCGACGTTTCAAAGCGGATCATGGCTCACCTCTTGGGCAAGGAATTGCCTAACCTGGCAAGCATTGACCACGAAGTTGTTTTGGTTGCTGAAGACCTTACTCCAAGTGATACTGCTCAACTTAACAAGAAGTACGTTAAGGGTTTTGTAACTGACCTTGGCGGCCGGACTGCTCACTCAGCAATCATGGCTCGGTCTTTGGAAATCCCAGCAGTTGTTGGTACTGAAAAGATCACCACTTCTGTTAAGAATGGTCAAATGCTGATCGCTGACGGTTTAGACGGTGTTGCTATCGTTGAACCAAGCGATGAACAAGTTGCTGACTACAAGAAGAAGGGCGAAGACTTCGCTAAGCAAAAGGCTGAATGGCGCAAGTTGAAGGACGAACCATCAGTAACTGCTGACGGCAAGCACTTCACCATCGCTGCCAACATCGGTACTCCAGACGACCTTGCTGGCGTTTTGGAAAACGGTGCAGAAGCAGTTGGCTTGTTCAGAACTGAATTTTTGTACATGAACTCCAGCGACTTCCCAACTGAAGAAGACCAATTCGAAGCGTACAAGAAGGTTCTTGAAGGCATGAACGGAAAGCAAGTGATCATCAGAACCATGGACATCGGTGGTGACAAGCACTTGTCATACTGGGACTTGCCAGAAGAAATGAACCCATTCTTGGGTATCCGTGCCGTTCGTTTGTCACTTAAGAACAAGGACATCTTCCGCACCCAATTGCGGGCTTTGCTGAGAGCTTCTGCTTTCGGTAAGCTGGGTATCATGTTCCCAATGATCGGTACCTTGGACGAACTTTACCAAGCTAAGGCTGTTTTGGCTGAAGAAAAGGACAAGCTGGTTAAGGAAGGCGTTAAGGTTGGCGATGATCTGCAAGTCGGCATGATGATCGAAGTTCCAGCTGCTGCCGTATTGGCTGACCAATTTGCTAAGGAAGTTGACTTCTTCTCAATTGGTACTAACGACTTGATCCAATACACGATGGCTGCTGACCGTGGTAACGAAAACGTTTCTTACCTCTACCAACCATACAACCCATCAGTACTGCGCCTGATCAAGCACACCATCGACTCAGCTCACAAGGCTGGCATCTGGTGCGGCATGTGCGGGGAAGCAGCTGGTGACTCAACTATGTTCCCAATCTTGCTTTCAATGGGTCTTGACGAATACTCAATGAGCGCAACTTCAATTTTGCGGATTAGAAACGAAATGAAGAAGCTCTCAACTGAAGAATTGGCTGACTTGGCTGACAAGGCAGTTAATGAATCATTGTCAAACGAAGACAACATTGAATTGGTTAAGAATTTGATGGCTAACAAGTAGTTTAAAAGCAATTAGCGGAAGCTCAATGTCATTAAGTTAAGACATTGACTTTG
>NZ_AZDU01000009.1 GCF_001434815.1 Lactobacillus equicursoris DSM 19284 = JCM 14600 = CIP 110162 | reverse complement strand
CCATGCCGAATTGACCATGCCGAATTGACCACCATGGATCCATCCAAGGCCACTGACCGTTATGACGCTGACCAATTCAACAACGTCATGGAAGGTTTGATCAGGTTGAGCAACAATGCCAAGGCTACGCCTGGTATGGCAACTTCCTGGAAGGAAAGCAAGGACGGCAAGACCTGGACTTTCAACCTGCGTAAGGGTGCTAAGTGGTCAAACGGCGACGAGGTAACTGCTAACGACTTCGTTTACTCCTGGAGAAGAACCGTTAACCCTAAGACTGCTTCAGAATATGCCTACCTCTTCAGCGGCGTGAAGAACGCTGACCAAATCGTTGCCGGCAAGAAGGCCGTTAACACTTTGGGCGTTAAGGCTGACGGCAAGTACAAGCTGACGGTTACCTTGGAAAGAAGAATCCCATACTTCAAGTTGCTTATGGGCTTCTACATCTTCTTCCCACAAAACCAAAAGTTTGTTGAAAAGTGCGGCTCTAAGTACGGTACGGCAGCTAAGTACGTTCTGTCTAACGGTCCATTCAAGATGACCGGCTGGACTGGCTCCAACTTGACTTGGAAGCTGGTTAAGAACAACACCTACTGGGACAAGAAGAACGTTAAGCTGGACCAAGTCTCAATGAGCGTTCAAAAGACCCAATCAACTAGCTACAACCTCTACCAAAGCGGCAAGCTTGACGAAACCAACCTGGATGCTCAACAAAGCAAGCAATTGAAGGGCACTACTGGCTGGACTGTTAGAAAGTTTGCTTCAACCAAGTACCTGCAATACAACATTGCTAAGGACAAGAACTTGGCAAACGCTAACCTGCGTAAGGCAATCTCTCTTGCCATCAACAAGAAGCAATTGGCAACTACGGTTGGTGCCGCTAACCAAGCAGCCGTTTCCTTCACCGCAGCCGGCATCACTGACTCAAGCACTGGCAAGGACTTCTCAAGCGAAGTTAAGACCTCAGCTACTCAAGCCGTTCAAGGCTACGACAAGGCTAAGGCTAAGGAATACTACAAGAAGGCTTTGAAGGAACTTGGCAAGAAGTCAATCACTATCCAGCTGCTTGGTGACGACACTGACGACGCTAAGAAGGTAACTGAATTCATCCAAAGTGCTTTGGAATCAACTCTGGGCATGAAGGTTGAAGTTACTAACGTTCCATTCAAGACCCGTCTGTCCCGCGTTACAGCTTTGAAGTTCGACGTGGTCGCAACTGGCTGGACTGCTGACTTCTCAGACCCAATCTCCTTCCTTGACCTGCTTTCAAAGGGCAACGCCTACAACTACGGTAAGTGGGAATCAACGACTTACAACAAGAACGTTTCCCTGTCTAAGACTACTGGCTCAACCGCTGCTCGCTGGAAGGCTATGGTTAAGGCTGACCAAGCTTTAGTTGAAGACCAAGGCGTTACTCCGCTGTACTACACTAACGAAGCAACTCTGGTTAAGACTAAGGTTAAGGGCGTTGTCTTCAACGGTGCCGGTGCTCCTTACAACTTCAAGGAAGCTTACATCAAGTAATTTGCTGAAGATTTTTAACAGACCTCCTTTATACACGAAGAAAGCGAAGATTCAGTCTTCGCTTTTTTTATGCACAAAAGCAATTATGAATGAAGGGCTTTAATTTGAAAAAATCTCCCGGGAGGGCTATAATGAGAAAATAATTAATTTCACTGTTTGAGTAAGAATTTCGGGTTGAACAAACAAGAAAGTAGGAAAAAATGAAGAACTTGAAGAAGATCTCAGCTGCAGCGATTGTGGCTGGAGCCTTGTTTACGGTGGCTTGCTCTAAGTCAGAAACCAAGAAGGCTGTCGAGAATTCCTCTAGCGAATATGAAAAGTCCATCAACTGGATGACCACGTCTGAACTGGAAAGCTTGGACCCAGCCAAGGCCGACGACACGGCCAGTGAAGAACAGATTGCCAACACCTATGAAGGCTTGTACCGCTTGGGCAAGAACTCTAAAACTGTTCCTGGCGTTGCCTATAAGAGTGAAACTTCAAAAGATGGCCTGACTTGGACTTTTTATTTGAGAAAAAATGCCAAGTGGTCAAATGGCGACCCCGTAACGGCTAACGACTTTGTTTACGCCTGGAGAAGGCAGGTGGATCCTAAGACTGCTTCTAGCCAAGTCAACAACTACGAAGGCATCAAGAACGCCATTGCCATCTCTGAAGGCAAGAAGAAGGTCAAGACTTTGGGCGTTAAGGCCGATGGTGATTACAAGCTAGTGGTGACTTTTGAAAAGAAGATTCCATACTTTAAGGTTGTGACCGCTATCAGCTTGAAGCCGCTAGACAGCAAGGTTGTTGAAAAGTATGGCAAGAAATACGGCACCAAGTCAGCTTACGCCGTTTATAACGGGCCGTTTACGTCAAGCGGCTGGACTGGGTCCAGCTTGACCTGGAAATTGGTCAAGAACAAGTACTACTGGGACAAGAAGGCAGTTAGACTGTCAGCGGTCAACTACAGCGTGCAAAAGACCCCATCCACGGACTACAACCTCTACCAAACAGGCAAGCTGGATGCAGCTCTGCTCGATACCCAAGCTGCTAAGAGCATGAAGAATAAGCGCGGCTACCGGGTTCTGACCTTGGGCAACACGACTTACCTGTCATACAACTACAAGAAAAAGAAGATCTTTAGAAATGCCAACCTGCGCCGGGCCATTTCCATGGCCATCAACCGCAAGCAGCTCTTGTCCACGATTGGGACCTACAATACCCAAGCTAAGACCTTCTCAGCTACTAATGTCGTTTTAGACGGGCAGAACTTTGTACAGGAAGCGGAAAAGAACAACAGCTCCGTCAACAAGTACGTTGAATACAACTTGTCTGAAGCCAAGAAGTACTTCAAGAAGGCCTTGAAGGAATTAAAGGTGAAGAAGATTTCCTTTACTTTGATGGCTGATGATGACGACAGCTACAAGAAGCAGACTGAATTTATCCAAAGTGCCTTGACCGAAGCCTTTGGCAGCCAGATCAGCGTTTCTGTCAACAACCTGCCAAAGACGACTAGAGTTTCTAGACAAATCGCCGGCAACTACGACGTGGTACTGGGCGGTTTAACCAGTGACTTCCCAGATCCATACCACTTCTTAGCCTACATGCAGTCAGGTCAGACCTACAACTTCGGTAAATGGTCAAATAAGGCCTATGACAAGGCGGTAAAGGCCTCCTTGACCATGAATAAGGCCAAGCGGAAGAAGGAACTCTTAAAGGCGGAAAACATCATTGTCGACCAAGAAGCAATCAGTCCGCTCTACCACATGGGGCAAGCTTGGATGATCCGGCCAACCATCAAGAACCTAGTCTATAACGGTGAATATCCAGACTTCAAGACCACTTATGCAACTAAAAATTAAGATTCTACCGTGATATAATAGAAAATTGAGGTGCTTTCATAACATCCAATTTTCTATTTTTTGTTTAACCAAAAAATAGAAAGAGAAAAAACAAAGTTAGAGTCAAAAGATAAGGAAGGAGCAGAGAAAAAACGGCAAAATTCTAAAGTGAAAATTACTAAAATAAGCTATTTCCCCTGAAAAAATTGTTTTTCTAGCTAAAAACTTATTTAAAAAATAATAATTTAAACTTTGGATAGGCTAAAAAGAGAAAAAAGGCAAATTAAAGTTAGGTGGAAAATTAGCGAAAAAAGGCTCAAATAGTTGGAAATACTTGACTTAAAAGGGTACAGTTTTATATTATCGTATGGTAATTTCCTGATTTTCTGGTATAATAAGAAAAACATTAAAAACAAAGACTTGATTAAAAAGCAAGGATTAAGGGAGCGAAATTTATGGCAAGATACATACTTAAACGTATATTTTACGGAATTTTGACGCTTTTCCTAGTAGCAACCATCACCTTCTTCTTAATGAAGATGATGCCTGGTTCTCCATATGCTAACGAAGCAAAGATGACGGCTACGCAAAAAGCGATCATGAACAAGCAATACGGCTTGGACAAGCCGTATATAGTTCAGTACCTGACTTACTTGGCTGGGGCAGCTCACGGTGACTTTGGGATTTCCTTCCAATACAGTAACCAACCGGTTTCCGCACTGATCGGTGCCCGTCTTGGCGCATCTGCTCAATTGGGGTTGCAAGCCTTGATTGTTGGGGTTATCTTAGGGATTATCCTAGGCTCCTTTGCGGCCATGAACCAAGGGACTTGGATTGACTCCACTTCAACGGTTTTGGCCATCATTGGTAAGTCAGTGCCTAACTTCGTCTTGGCCGTTTTGCTTCAATACTACATCGGTTTGAAGCTCGGCTGGTTCCCAATCGCTGGCTGGGGTGAGGCATCACAAACTGTTTTGCCAACCTTAGCCCTTTGCGTCGGGCCGCTAGCCGAAACTGCCCGGTTTGTCAGAACGGAAATGGTTGATACCTTAAGTTCTGACTACGTTGAATTAGGTAAAGCCAAGGGGCTCAGCCGGGTTGAAGTTATCAGAAA
Source organism: Lactobacillus equicursoris DSM 19284 = JCM 14600 = CIP 110162 (assembly GCF_001434815.1). Classification (GTDB taxonomy): domain Bacteria; phylum Bacillota; class Bacilli; order Lactobacillales; family Lactobacillaceae; genus Lactobacillus; species Lactobacillus equicursoris. Next base: position 45,009 of record NZ_AZDU01000009.1, on the reverse strand, counting down.
GCACACCTTGCGGAACTCAATGATTCCATTGGTTACCCTGATCGGGCCATACGCAGTTGCCCTGATGACTGGTTCAATGGTTATCGAAAACATCTTCAACATTCCCGGGATCGGTGAACAGTTTACCAAGTCAATCTTGACCAACGACTACCCAACCATCATGGGGGTAAGTATGGTTTACAGCTTCGGCTTGGTTGCCATTTTGCTGATTACTGACCTTGTTTACAGTTTGATCGACCCAAGAATCAGATTGACTGACTAATCAGAAAGTGAGGTTTTAAATCAATGGATCAAGACGCAAGTAATGTAAAAATCACTGCTGAATCTTTTGAACACGTTCAAAAGGGTGATACCCAAAGCGCCGAGCACATTTCTGGCCCATCACTTTCTTTCATGCAAAATGTTTGGATCAGATTTAAGCAAAACAAGGCTGCGGTTATCTCAGCAATTATCGTTATTGTAATGTTCGTAATTGCCTTTGGCTCAACCTTCTGGATCAACAACTCCAGTTTGGTTAAGTCAGCACCGCAATACGCTAACTTGCCTGCCAAGTGGAAGGGCTTTGACTGGCTCAATGGCTTGAACGGTAAGATCAAGCAAAACGGCGTTTGGACTGATGCTTATGCATCAGTGCCAGCCGGCAAGTACTTTGTAGCTGGTACCGACTACCTCGGCCGGTCCTTGGCTCAAAGAATTATCTACGGTACTAAGATCTCCTTGATCGTTGCCGTGGTGGCTGCCTTCTTCGACTTGGCCATCGGGGTTACCTACGGGATCATCTCCGGCTGGAGGGGCGGCATGGTCGACAACATCATGCAACGGATCATCGAAATCATCTCCTCAGTTCCAACCCTGGTTATCGTGGTTTTAATGCTGGTTGTTTTGAAGCCTGGTATTACTTCAATCATCTTGGCTCTGGCCATCTCCTCATGGACGACTATGGCCCGGCAGATCCGTGCCGAGACCTTGTCTTTGAAGAACGAAGAATACGTTTTGGCTGCACGGTCATTAGGTGAATCAACCTTCAAGATTGCCTTGAAGCACTTGATTCCAAACCTTTCAAGTATCATCATCATTCAAACTATGTACACTATCCCAAGTGCCATCTTCTTCGAAGCCTTCCTGAGCTTCATTGGTATTGGTATTTCTGCACCAGAAACTTCATTGGGTGTTCTGCTGAACGAAGGTCAAAAGAACTTCCAATTCCTGCCATACCAAATGTGGTACCCAGCAACGGTTCTGTGTATCTTGATGATTGCCTTTAACTTACTTGGTGACGGTCTGCGTGACGCCTTCGACCCTAAGGGCCAAAGATAAGGGGGAGACATATGGCAAATAGAATTTTAGACGTTAAGAACTTAAAGATTGACTTCCACACTTACGCTGGTGAAGTTAAGGCCATTCGTGATGTGTCCTTCCACCTGGATGAAGGTGAAACCTTAGCCATCGTTGGTGAATCTGGTTCAGGTAAGTCAGTTACTACTAGAAGCATCATCGGTCTTTTGGCTAAGAACTCCCAAATCATGGGCGGCCAAATCCTTTTCCACGGCAAGGACTTGCTGAAGATTTCTGAAAAGGAATGGCAACAAATTCGTGGTAACCAAATCGCCATGATCTTCCAGGACCCAATGACTTCCCTTGACCCAACCATGAAGATCGGTCAGCAAATCGCTGAACCATTGATCAAGCACAAGGGCGCTTCTAAGAAGGAAGCCTGGGCTAAGGCCTTGGATATGATGAAGGCCGTTGGGATTCCAAACGCTGAAGAAAGAATCAACGAATACCCACACCAATTCTCTGGTGGGATGCGGCAGCGGATCGTTATCGCCATTGCCTTGATCTGTGAACCAGAAATCCTTTTGGCCGACGAACCAACTACTGCCTTGGACGTTACTGTTCAAGCCGAAATCTTGGACCTCATGAAGGACCTCCAAAAGCGGGTTAAGACTTCAATCATCTTCATCACTCACGACTTGGGCGTTGTGGCCGGCATGGCTGACCGGGTTAACGTTATGTACGCTGGTGAATTCTTGGAAAAGGGTACGGTTGACGACATCTTCTACAACCCACAACACCCATACACTTGGGGCTTGATCAACTCCATGCCAACCTTGACCAGTGAAAAGCTTGAATCAATTCCAGGTACGCCTCCAGACCTCTTGGACCCACCAAAGGGTGACCCATTTGCGCCAAGAAACAAGTACGCAATGAAGATCGACACCCAAATGAAGCCACCATTCTTCAAGGTTTCAGAAACTCACGAGGCTGCTACTTGGCTTTTGCACCCAGACGCACCAAAGGTTACGCCACCTGCAGAAATCGTTCGTCGCTGGGAACACTACAAAGAATTGCAAGCAGCTGACAAGGATTAAAGGAGACGCAGAATATGGCAGAAGAAAGAAAAAAGATTTTAGAGGTCAAGCACCTGAAGCAATACTTCAAGAATGGCCGTAACATCACCAAGGGTGTTGACGACGTCAGCTTCGACATCTACGAAGGTGAAGTCTTCGGCTTGGTTGGTGAATCTGGTTCAGGTAAGACGACCACGGGCCGGTCAATCTTGCAGCTTTACAAGCCAACTGCGGGCGAAGTCCTCTTTGAAGGCAAGGACGTTACTAAGCTTCATGGCCGGGAAGAAAACTTGGCTTTCCGCCGGGACGCCCAAATGATCTTCCAGGACCCTTACGCTTCCTTGAACCCTAGAATGACTGTTGAAGACATCATTGCTGAAGGCTTGGACATCCACGGCTTGGTTAAGACCAAGGAAGAACGCCGCAAGCGGGTTGAAGACCTTTTGGAAACTGTTGGTTTGAACAGAAACCACGCTTCACGGTTCCCACACGAATTCTCTGGTGGTCAGCGTCAGCGTATCGGGATTGCCCGGGCCTTGGCCGTTGAACCAAAGTTCATCGTTGCCGACGAACCAATTTCCGCTTTGGACGTTTCCATTCAAGCCCAGGTCGTTAACTTGATGATCGACTTGAAGAAGGAAAGAAACTTGACTTACCTCTTCATCGCCCACGACTTGTCCATGGTTAAGTTTATCTCTGACCGGATCGGGGTTATGCACTACGGTAAGCTGCTTGAAGTTGGGGCAGCTGACGAAGTTTACGACCACCCACTTCACGACTACACCAAGAGTTTGATTTCTGCGGTGCCACAACCGGACCCAGAAATCGAACGCAACCGTCACCGGATCGACTACGAATATGGCAAGTTCGAAGGCGACGGCAAGGACGACCAACGGTCAATGCACGAAATTCGCCCAGGTCACTTTGTTAAGTGTACTGATGACGAAGTTGAGTACTACGAAAAGGTCGCTCAAAGCTACGAAAAGTAAAATAGCAAAAGAAAAACGCCTCATTGAGGCGTTTTTTATTATGCTTTATTGTCTTTACGGGGTGAAGTCTAGTCTTGGTGCAAGACGTAGACTAATAAACCCAGCAGGGCCAGGGAAATGATTCCGGCAAAAATTAAAGTAAACATTAGGCTAAGGAGTCCCATGGCTCGAGTTCAACTGGCGTTGAGGCTAACAATGATTGTTGGTCCTTGGTCAAGTACTGCTTGTGGACCACGACTTCGTAGACGTATTCCTTGAACCAGTCTTGGCTCATGACGTAGTAGCCCTTTGATCCGGACTTGTCGCCCCAGGAATTTTCTACTTTCCATTGGCGGATTTCACCTTGGTCTTCGTCCACCCCGACTAAGGTCATAGCGTGGGAAACTTCGCCCACGCCCGTAGCCAGCCGTTCAGCCTTGGTTAGGCTGGTATCGACGTCAAAGAGCTCGTCCAGCTTGTACAGGTCCGTGTCCAGGTAGCCGGTCTTCCGGTCCATTTGCCGGAGAACGTCGTTGCCAAACCATACGGCTTCGCCATCCTTTAACTGGCTGACAGCAGCCCGTTCCAGGTATTCCATCGGCACGTTCAAGAAGAGGATTGGGGAACCGCCTTCCACGTTGTCTTCAGCGCCCAGGTGATAGAGCTTGCCATATTCATGGTCAGGGGCGTTGGTCAAGACCACGTAGTCGTCTAAGTCCACGTCAAAGTACTTGTTGAAGAAGGCAACTGGGGTTAAGTCCTTGTCCAGGTGGTAGCCCTTGTCATCGTCTCTAAATTCCAAATCAAAGGTCTTAGGCGGCTCGCCAACAGCGATGGCGGTCATCCGGTAGACTTCGTTTAAGAACTGCTTACGGGCCTTTTCTAGGCCTTCAGTGTCGCCAGCTTGGGCCAGCTTTCTGAGCACTAAAGCATCTTTTCTTTCTTTGTCGGCCAGGGCCTGGGCAAAGCCGGCAGTGGCAGAGGTGTTGAAGCTTTCAGGCATAGCGTAGCTTGGGACCACGCCGTACTTTTTCACCAAGGAAATAGCCATGTGCCACTGGCCACCGTCATGACCAGCAAAGTCAAAGTAGCTGCGGACTTCCCGGTCATCAAGTGGCTTGTCAGCCGTTTCGATGACCTTTTCGTAAAAGAGGTTGGCTCTTTCCAGCTTGTCCCAGAAGAAGTTGTAGCTTTGGGACAGGGTGAAGTTCTTAGCCTTGTTCTTTTGGCCAAAGTTGTGGCGCAAGACGTTCAAGGTTGAGAAGAGCCAGCAGCGGCCAGACTGCTTTTGGTTGGTAACATTGTCGGTGTCCAGCTCGGTTGAGAAGACCCGGGTCAAGCGGCGGGCAACGCCTTCGTTATAAGAAGCTTCTAAAACGCCGCTGCGGCCAGCAGCTCTGGCGATCACTTGGTTCTTGGGGTTGGCATTAAAATCTTGGCTGAACTCAGCCAGTTCTTGCAGAGTTAATTCATGACTCATTAATTTTTCTCCTTCTTTTAAAAGATAAGCCTATCTTAGCTGAATCTTCGAAAAAGTCAATCTAACTAGATCAAGGAGTCCCATGGGTCCAGTTCGATTGGGGCGGTATCCAGCAGGGCCAAGATATCCTTTGGCACGTACTGCTTTTGGACAGCGACTTCGTAGGTGTATTCTCTGAACCAGTCAGCGCTCATGGTGAAGTAGCCCTTGTTGCCGGACTTGTCACCCCAGGAGTTTTCTACCTTCCACTTGCGGATGTGACCGCCATCAATGTCGGCGCCGACAATGGCCATGTCGTGAGAAGATTCGCCGATCCCGGTCCGCAGGCGGTCAGCCTTGGACAAGTGGGTGTCAATGCCAAGCAAAGCGTCGTATTGGTAAAGCTTTAGGTCCATCATCCCGGTCTTCCGGTCCATTTGCCGGAGGACGTCATTGCCAAACCAGACTGCTTCGCCGCCCTTTAACTGCTCAACCGTGGCCCGTTCCAGGTATTCCATCGGCACATTGATGAAGAGGTTCGGGTAGCCGCCTTGGATGTTGTCTTCAAAGCCCAGGTGGAGGACCCGGTTTAGCGGGTGGTCAGGGGCGTTGGCCAAGACAACGTAGTCATCTAAGTCGGTGTCACAGTATTTTTGGTAAAAGGCAAGGGGAGTGAGGTCCTTGTCTAGGTGGTAATTTTGGTCATCGTCCCGAAATTCCAGGTCAAAGGTCTTAGGAGGCTCTCCCAGGGCCGTAGCCATGATTTGGTAGATATCGCCAAGGAAACGCACCCGGGCAGCTTCTAGGGCCTCCTGGTCGTCTTTTTGGGCTAATTCGCGCAAGGCTAGGGCATCTTTACGTTCCTTGTCAGCCAGGATTTGGTCTAAGACGGCGGAGTGTTCGCTGTTGAAGCTTTCCGGCATGGCGTAAGTTGGGACGACGCCGTACTTTTTAATCAGGGAGGCGGCCATGTGCCACTGGCCACCGTCGGTTTGGCACCAGTCAAAGTAGCCGCGCACTGTCCGGTCGTCTAAGGGGCGGTCAGCGGTCTTGATGATCCGGTCGTAGAAGTAGTTGGCCCGTTCAATCTTATCCCAGAAGAAGTTGTAGCTTTGGGAAAAAGTGAAGTTCTTAGCCTTGTTCTTCTTGCCAAAGTTGTGGCGGACAACATTTAAGGTTGAAAAGAGCCAGCAGCGGCCGGACTGCTTCTGGTTGGTGACATTGTCAGTGTCCAGCTCTAAAGAAAAGGTGTGGTTGTGCTCAGCGGCAGAGTTGTAGGCCGCTTCTTGGAGGCCCGACCGGCTAACTGCCCGGCTGATGACCTGGTTTTTGGGGTCGGCGTTAAATTGCCGGCTAAATTGGTCCAGCAATTCGGAATTTAATTCGTGCTTAGTCATATATTTTCCTTTCTATTTCTTAGTCAATCTTCTTCAATCTTACGGGAAATATTGTGTATTTTCAATGATTGCTAAAATAGTAAAAACGCACTTCAAGACTTGGAGTGCGTTCATTTATACTTAATAGAATTAAATAGACTGATCATTTTGAAAAATATTTTCTAAGCATATGACTGTTTTTTCGTGAATAGTATTGAATATCACCGTTAGGGAAGGTGATTTTGTGCGACTGATAATCAATTTCAGCTTTTTTGGGATTAATTAAGCATGATTGACTGATTTGCAAGAGATAAGGTGCCGTTTCTGCAATTTTGCTGATACTACCGATAAACTGACTAATTCCGTTGGTATGAACAAGTTCTAATTTATGGGAGTTGCCGGTAGTTGAAATATAGTAAATATTATCTGCAGCAATTTTCTTTACTTCATATCCAGCTTTATAAGTAAAGAAGTTTGCAGATTCTGAGCTTGAGTTTTCCAAATAATTAATGGCTGATTTTAAGGTGTCTGAAATACGCGTAGTTAACTCTGCTACATTAGAGCTTTTTACTATATAATCGATAGGCCCCAATCGTCTTTGATAAGTGATGATAGAAAGGTCAGCATGACTTGTAACGAAAATAATCTGAGCTTTTGGATCGTTTTGCTTAATGTATTCTGCTAAGTCAAATCCGTTATCTTTACCAATATTTTTACCAAGCTCAACATCTAGGAAATAGATTCCACCGGTAGGTATTGTCTTCTGTAAAATATTGATAGCACTTTTGTATGTTGTCGCTTGCCCAAATACGTTAAAAGTTACCGAATCGTTATCAGATAATCGAAAAGCAGCGATTAATAGCATGTGCTTAAGCTGAACAATTGTATCTTGATTGTCATCACAAATAAATACTTGATACTTCATAGCTAGTCTGTTACCTCATCTATTGGCAGGATGGTTAGATTGAAAATAAACCAAGTATCCTTGATATGATAGTCAATTATGACATTGTCGTATTTTTGAGAAAATTGCTTAACGTTTGCTAATCCGAGGCCAGGATGTTGCTTTTTAGTCGTATATCCTTTTTCAGTTAACTGACTCAAAGTAATATCAGAATTAGGAATTCGATTTCTGATCATAAACTCAAAGTCGTCATGATCTTGATAATACATGGCTTCAATTCGTAAGTCTTGTTTCTGAAGGAAATTGGAGTTAAAATAATCCGTTTCTGCCTCAATTGCGTTGTCAAAAGTAATACCAATCACTCTCACCAAATCAAGTAAATCGATATTTTGGGGAATTTCATAAATTTCGGATTCACATCCAAAGCTATATAAAATTCCTAAATTGTACATTTGTGTCAGTTTGCTAAATACTATACTTTTAAGTTCCTTTATATGAATATGATTTAAGTCTTTGTACTTTCGTAATGCTTCTTCGTTAAAATGACTATTTGTATATTCACTTAATTTGTCAATAACGCCTTTGACATTGCCTTCTTGAGCGTCAATTTTTAAGCTATTAAGAATGTTTTGATAATCATGCTTAAACCTGCGAAGATCATCCTCGTTTTGATCTAGATAAGATGAGTATTCTTCTAGTTCCTGCTTTTCCTGGAGCAGTTCTTTTTGTTGAGTATGGGAAAGCAACTTCTTTTGTATTTCGACTAAAGAAATATACATGATCAAAATAAAAATCGATTGCAAAAACAATAAAGCTAAAGATACAATGATGACCTCGGTTGGTTTGGTATCGCTTAAAACATACGCGTTAAGAACCGTCGAACTAATATATATATACGCCAAAACACCAATAAAAACTTTTTTATTGGTGCTAGTTAGATTAGTAATGATTTTGGGAATAATTTTAAGGAGTAGTAGGTAACTAATAATAATAATCGCAATATTAGTAAAGAAATCTAAATTACTAGAGTCCAAAATGGGAAAGAGAAAAGAATTAAGTTAGAAAGGATGATAGTAATGGAGTCAAAAATTCCTAGGAGAAGCGCAGCACCTAGAATTAGAAATTTATCTTTTGTGTTTCTTAAACCAAGTAGTGTGAAGAAAAGAATTTCTACAATTGTAATCGAAATATTGACGACTACATTAGACGGGATTAATACGGAGGCTATAAAGCAAAAAATATAAAAAGCAGTGACAAGAATTTTCTGGGATGACGTAAACTTGACCATAGATGTTTTTGTAAAAATAGATAAGTCTACAATCAAACTTAGTATAATATTGGCAAGTATGCTAAATAATTCAAATGTATTGCTCATTGATATTTACTCGTTGCTTTCTAAAAGCTTTAACTAAATTCTTGTATAATTGACTGCTTTTCTTATCAGTATTAAAGCCCCATATGTTAATAAAGTTGGTGGTAATATAAGCAGAAAGCTGAGATTGTGTAGTACCGCCTTTAATTTTTAGAAGCTCTGTTTTATCTAAATTTTTCATAAAAAGATTCCTGACTCTAATAAAAAATAGCGTTACCTAGGTAGTTACCTAAATAATACTATTAATGATTAATTTATAGCATTGAAATTACAGAAACAATAATTAAAATAGCACCAACTAGTGACAAGATGCCTGCTCCAATATATCCACCCCATAGAGCAAATCCCCACCATTGATCATTAGAATAATTGCCACTATTTGTTTTTAACTCAAGATACTTCTTAGTTTGTTTAAAAGCAAAGGCACCACCTACAATAAGTAGCAAGCCAACTACTAACAAAATTACATATTCCATAACCGTGTTCTCCTATTTACAATAGAAAATCTATTTCACTATCTAGTAACTCTTTATACTCTGGATTATCAATATTTTCAACAAGATTTTTGGCGCTAGAATACTCGCCAATGTTAATTAGTAATTTTATTAAAGCGAATTTTAAGGTAGACCAGTAACTTTTCCATAGTTAAACCCTCCCGGTCACAAATTGAATTTGGATGATCTTCTGATCACAATCGTTATTATAATGCGATTAATTGAGAAGAAACCAAATTTGCCTAAGCGGTCAATTTTGATGCTTAAATGGCATCTTTTCACAATTTCACAAGTTTTATACTGAAATTTTTGGCAAAAAAAGAAGCCCATGAGGGCTTCTCTGACTCTACGGACCTAGCAAAATTACTCGATCGTGATGCTGTCTTCGTCTTCAACTGGACTAGCCTTTGGCAAGGTGATGGTCAAAACGCCATTGTCCAATTTAGCGGAGATGTTCTTCTTATCTACGTTTGGCAAGCTAAAGCTTCTTGATACGGAGCCTTCGCTGCGTTCTTGGCGAACCAAGTTCTTCTTCTTGTCACTGTCGTCTTTGAAGGTGCTGCGGTGGCCAGAAATGGTCAAAATGCCATCGCTGTATGCCAGGTGGATGTCATCCTTGTTCATCCCTGGTACGTCAACCTTTACAGTGTATTCTTTGTCATCTTCAACAACGTCTGATTGCAAAATGTTCCTAAAGGCGTGGCTGTCCAAGAAGTCCTTGGAGTTGTCAAGCCAGCCCCCCATGTGGTCGAACAAGTCGTTGTAACGGTTCATCAAATCATTAGCCATAATTTAAAACTTCCCTTCAACAAATTATTCAATTGCTTTTTTTACAAACAGAGAGGGGAGAAAGGATTGCTGCTTTGTTATCGCTTTCCTTTCTCTACACCTAATATTATAGTCCCTTTTTTAAAAAAGTGTGCAATTAGCACTCGACTTTTTCGACTGCTAACAAACTTTTTACAAAAACAGCTTAACAAGCTATACTATAGGCATTGAATTTCACTGGAAGAAGCAAAGGGGATCAAGATGGTATACTTTCAAAAAATGACCAAGGAAGGCTACAAGCAGATTGAAGACGAGATCGCTGCGCTAAAGGCCGATCGGCCAAGACGGGTGCAGAACTTAAAGGAGGCCAGGGCCCTGGGCGACTTGTCGGAAAATACAGAATATTCAACGGCCAAAAGGGAATTGCGGCACTTGGACAGCCGGGTACGCTATCTCAACAAGCAGCTCAAGTATGCAGAAATTATTGAGATCAAGAATGACGGCAAGGTCAACCTGGGAAAAAATGTTACCATCCGCTATGAAGACGATGGGGAAGAGGAAAGCTACAAGATCGTGGGCCGGATGGAAGAGGCTGTAGGCGATGGCAAGCTGCCCTTTGACAGTCCTTTGGGCCACGCCCTGATGCACCACAAGGTCGGGGATGTGGTAACGGTTGAAGCGCCGATGGGAGACTACCAAGTCACCATCCTCAGTGTGGATAATTAAAGTGGAAAACCGTCTAGCTCTAAGCTAGACGGTTTTTGCGTGTTATTTTTTGTTGAGCTTGTAGAATTCTTCAATTGAAAAGCCAAAAGAGAAAATGGCGATTATGGCCAATTCAATGGTTGGATCATAATTGCCTGTGCTTCTATTCCAAAAGGCGATAGCCCCAACTGCAAAGCCAGCAAATAAAGAATCAGAAAACGCAATAATGCTCAAACTTCCCTTTCCAGTTAAAATATTCCACAATCTCTCTCTAAATTTATTAGTAGTCAACTTGACTTTTACCTTGTTTAACTTGTAGAGCTTGTATGTGCCATAGATACCATAGAACAAGAGGATAAGTCCGCAGATAATAGCTTCGGCTATGGGGCTGTTATGATAACCGCCCTTGAGCCCTAAGGCAACAGTCGCTGCCGCAAAACCAGCTATGAAGGTAGTAGAAAAGGTAAAGATACTTAGAGCGATTTTACCATTTAGTACATCCTTTACGGATTGAAAAAGATTTTTGCTTTTCATGATAAAAACATCTCCTCCAAATAATATTATTTACGCCTCTATGGTAGCACTTTCTTCAAGTAAAACAAGATAAAACATTTTTTGCCAAAATAAAGAACCCCGTCAAAGACGAGGTTCTTAGTAGGTATCAATTTTTTTACAAAGTCCATGGGTCTTGCAAAACGATGGTTTGCTCCCGGTCAGGACCAACAGAAACAGTCACAACTGGTACGCCAGTTAATTCGCTGATTCTCTTAACAAAGTTTTGCGCGTTTTCTGGAAGATCTTCCCACTTCTTAGCAGAAGTAATGTCTTCTTCCCAAGCTGGCAATTCTTCGTAGATTGGTTGGCAAGCTTCAACTTCCTTCAAGTTGGCTGGGTAGTAGTCGATTTGTTCACCATTCAAGTCGTAAGCGACGCAGACCTTGATCTTGTCAAAGCCGCTGAAGACGTCCAGCAGGTTCAAGCTCAAAGCATTGATGCCGGCTACACGCTTAGCGTGACGCAGGGCAACTGAGTCAAACCAGCCAACCCGGCGTGGACGGCCAGTAACCGTACCGTATTCGTGGGCGATGTCTCTGATCTTGTCGCCAGTTTCGTTATTCAATTCAGTTGGGAATGGACCAGCACCAACTCTAGTGGTGTAAGCTTTGCAGATCCCCAAGACCGTCTTGATTCGGTTAGCACCGATCCCGCTGCCGGAAGCAATCCCGCCGGAAACGGAGTTAGAGGAGCTGACAAATGGGTAGGTACCTTGGTCAATGTCCAACATGATCCCTTGGGCACCTTCAAAGAGGACCTTTTCGTCCTTGTCCAAGGCGTCGTTAACGTAAAGGGAAGTGTCGCAAACGTATTTAGCGATGCGCTTGCCGTATTCAACGTACTTGTTGTAGATTTCGTCAAAGTCCATAGCTGGCTTGCCGTAAACCTTGGTGAACAGCGCGTTCTTGCTTTCCAAGTTGAAGCGCAATTTTTCTGCAAAAGTTTCTGGGTCGATCAAGTCGCAAACCCGGATACCGATTCTTGAAGCCTTGTCCATGTAAGTTGGCCCGATCCCGTTCTTGGTCGTGCCGACCTTCAGGCTGCCCTTAGCTTCTTCTTCATAAGTGTCTTGCATTACGTGGTAAGGCATGATCACATGCGCGCGGTTTGAGATCTTTAAGTTGCTGGTGTCAATGCCGCTCTTTTCCAGGTTGTCTAATTCGCCTAAAAGGACTTCTGGGTTGATAACGACCCCGTTGCCGATTACGGCGCCTAACTTAGCTGCGAAGATCCCGGAAGGGATGAGCCGCATCTTGAATTCCTTGCCATCAAAGTCGATGGTGTGGCCAGCGTTGTTACCACCGTTGGCGCGGACTGATAAGTCAGCGGTCGTTCCTAAAAAGTCAGTAATCTTACCCTTGCCTTCGTCGCCCCATTGGCTGCCGACAACTGCGATTGATGTCATTTTTTCACCTCAAAAAATATTTCGTTAAACTTACGTATGAAAGATTAGCATTTACGAGCCAATTAGTCAATAAAAATCCGAATAATATTTTTTAAACGTTCGTGAATTGTCCGAATAAGTCTTGACTTTTTATAAAAATGTAAGTAAAGTATCAAAGGTAATTTAGAAAAGGAGCTGGAAAAGTGAGTAATTATTTCAGTATGGAAGCCTTTGACTATGATGATATTCAACTGGTTCCCAACAAAGCAATTGTAAAATCCCGTAAGGAATGCGATACTAGCGTTAAGTTTGGAAACCGAACTTTTAAGATTCCAGTCGTTCCAGCCAACATGGCCAGCGTAATCGATGAAAACTTAGCTGTTTGGCTGGCAGAAAATGGCTACTACTATGTGATGCACCGCTTTGCCCCAGAAAAGCGGGCTGGTTTTATCAAGATGATGCACGAAAAGGGCCTTTTTGCCTCAATTTCCGTTGGCATCAAGGATGACGAATACAACTTTATCGACAGTCTGGTTAAGGAAAACTTGATCCCAGAATACACCACTATCGATGTGGCCCACGGTCATTCCGTTTACGTGATCAAGATGATTAAGTACATCAAGGAAAAGATGCCAGATACCTTTTTGACGGTCGGCAACGTGGCTACCCCAGAAGCTGTCCGGGAACTGGAAAATGCCGGTGCTGACGCTACCAAGGTGGGCGTTGGCCCAGGCAAGGCCTGCATCACCAAGCTCAAGACCGGTTTTGGTACGGGCGGCTGGCAGTTAGCAGCTTTAAGAATGTGCAGCAAGGTAGCCAGAAAGCCATTGATCGCTGACGGCGGCATCCGCCACAACGGTGACATCGCCAAGTCGGTCCGCTTCGGCGCCAGCATGGTCATGATCGGCTCCATGCTAGCTGGTCATGAAGAATCTCCTGGCAACATCATCAAGATTGACGGCAAGACCTATAAGCAATATTGGGGCTCAGCCAGTGAAGTGCAAAAGGGTGCTTACCGCAACGTTGAAGGCGAGCAGATGCTGGTGCCATACCGGGGCCACATCGCCGACACTTTGGAAGAGATGAAGGAAGACTTGCAGTCTTCAATTTCTTACGCCGGCGGCAAGGACCTAGAATCAATCAAGCGGGTTGACTACGTGATCGTCAAGAACACGATCATGAACGGCGACTATTAAGCCGAATAACAATGAAAAAGGTAAAACTGAATAAAACGAAAATTGCTTCAAAAATTTTGAAGCAATTTTTTTCTGCGTTCGCTTGTAATTTCGAACTAACGTTCTAAAATAGAGTTATCAAGTTTCGAACAAGTGTTCAAAATTACGAAAATGTCAAGTGAGGGGGCAAAGACGATGTATGATTACCGCTATGAGCCGCACCGGGTTATTTTCATGATTGACAACAAGTCCTTTTTTGCCTCGTGTGAGGCCCTGCGACTGGGGCTGAACCCGATGATGGTACCGCTCGTCGTCTTGTCTCGGCCAGAAGCCGGAAAGAGTGCCTTGGTCATGGCGGCTTCTCCTGTGGCCAAGAGCAAGTACGGCTTAAAGAACGTTATGCGGGCCAAAGACCTGCCCAGCCGGCAAGAAGCACCAGATTTAATGATCGTCCAGCCGCACATGTCGTTATATATTGAAAAGAGCATGGCAGTGCGGGAGATTTTTAGAAAATATGCTGCTGATGAGGATATTTATGTCTACTCGATTGATGAAGCCATGATCGACATGACTGCTTCTTGGAAGCTGTTTGGCGACGATCCATACTTGGTGGCCCGAAAGATTCAAAAGGACATCCATGATGAACTAGGCCTTTATACCACCTGCGGGATTGGGGAAAATCCTTTGCTGGCCAAACTGGCCATGGACCTGTCAGCCAAGCACCGCAAGTCGATGATTGCCTACTGGCACTATATCGACGTTCCTGATACCATCTGGCAGGTCAAGCAGCTGGAAGACGTGTGGAGCATCAATACCCGGACGGCGCGGAGGCTGGAAAGACTGGGTATCCATAACATGTACCAGCTGGCCCACAGCGATCCCGCTGTACTTCACAAGGAATTTGGTATTTTGGGCGACCAGCTTTTTGCCATCAGCTGGGGGGTGGACCGGAGTATCATCAAAGAGCGCCGGCCCCATGGGAAAAGCTGCGGAAACTCACAGATCTTAGACCGGGACTACTTGGACCAGCGGCAGATCGAGATCGTGATCGAGGAATTAGCTGACCAAGTAGCCAGCCGGATCCGGGCTAAGGGACTTTTAGCCGGTCAGGTCCGCCTAGAAGTCGGCTACTCCTATTTAGAAGAAGAGCGCGGCTTTACCAAGCAGGTCAAGATCACGCCCACCGATGTGTCCAAAGATCTGGTGGATTATCTGTGGAGAATTTTTCGCCAAAATTGGCAGGGGCAAGCCGTCCGGCAGTTGGGGGTATCTTGCGGCTACCTGACTCCGGCAGCGGCCATACAGCTGGACTTGTTTATTTCCCCGGAAGCAGCCGAAAAGAAGCGGCGCTTTGACCAGATTGTGGACCAAATCCGGAACAAATACGGCTTTGTCAGCCTGGTCCGGGCCGCCAGCCTCTTGCCGGGCGCAACGGCTATTCGCCGCAGCCGCCTGATTGGTGGCCACCAGGCATGAGTGCCTTTGACAAGCGGGTAGAGGACTTTTTTGCCCACTACCAAGACCGGGGGATGCTGAAGTGGGAAGGCTTTTTCCTAAGCGACCACCGCGAGCAATTGGCTAAGGCCCGCAAAACTAATGCAGCGCCCGCTTTTAAGCCGGAAATGATGAGTCAAGAAGAGGCAGCTAATGCCCTTTACCTAGCCTGCTTTAGCGAAAAGCAGGTCAAGGTCGTTCTCAGCCAAGTCGACAGCGAGGGCCACTTTAAGACGGTAACGGGGCCGGTTTCGACTGACCAGGAAGGCGGAATCTTGATTGGTCAGCAAAAGCTGGATTTAGACGAGATCGTGCAGGTGATCGTGCTGTAGGCAAAAGAAAAAAGCTGCCAAGTGGCAGCTTCGATTTTCGCTAATCAATGAATGTATAGATTTGACTTATTCGTCCAATCCCTTTTTGCCCTTAAAGATCAGGTTCAAGAGAACTGAAGAGATGGAGGCAATAACGATCCCGTTTTCCAGGAAAAGCTGGAGGGATGCAGGCAGGAATTGGAAGATACTTGGGTAAACTGATACGCCCAGGCCCAGCCCCAAGGAGATGGCTACGATCAAGAGGTTGTGGTTGTCGTTAAAGTCAACCTTTAAGAGCATCTTGATCCCTTGCACGGCGATGGAGGAGAACATGACCACCATGGCCCCGCCCAAAACGGCAGTTGGCATGATGGTTACCAGGGCACCGACCTTTGGCAAGAGCCCCATGGCCATCAAAAGGCCAGCTGCCCAGTAGATTGGCCGCTTGGACCGAATACCGGACAATTGGAGCAGACCTACGTTTTGGGAGAAGGTCGTGTATGGGAAGGTGTTGAAGAGGCCGCCGAAGATTTGGGCCAAGCCTTCAGCCCGGTAGCCACGCTTTAAGTCATCTTCCGTAATTTCCTTGCCCAGCAAGTCGCCCAAGGCGAAGAAGACGCCAGTTGATTCCACCATGGAAACCAGGGCGATAATCATCATGGTTAAGCTGGATGACCATTCAAATTTTGGCATCCCGAAGTAGAAGAATTGTGGGAAGTGGAACCAGGCTGCTTGACTAACTGGAGTCAGGCTAACCATGCCCAGGCAGGCTGCTAAGAGGGTGCCGACAATCAGGCCAACCAAAACAGAGATGGAGGACAAGAAGCCCTTAGCAAAGGCTTGTAAGGCCACGATGACCAAGATGGTCACAAAGCTAACGATCAAGTTCTTGGGACTGCCAAAGTCCTTTGCTGTCGCCGTGCCTCCGCCCAGGTTTTGGATACCGACTGGGATCAGGGTTAAACCGATCGTGGTGATCAAAGTCCCGGTAACGACTGGCGGGAAGAGCTTTTTGATCTTGGAGAAGACCCCAGCGATCAAGAAGACGAAGATCCCGGCCACGATGATGGACCCGTACATGGTGCCGACTGAGTACTTTTGCCCGATCATTTCAAGTGGGGCAACGGCTTGGATGGCGCAGCCTAAAACGACTGGTAAGCCAATCCCAAAGTAGCGGTTCCGCATCAATTGGAGCAGAGTAGCCAGCCCGCACATGAAGATGTCGATGGAAACCAGGTAAGTCAATTGTTCTGAGTTAAAGTGCAGGGCGTTCCCAATCAAGATTGGAACTGCAACTGCGCCAGAATACATGGCTAACAGGTGCTGCAGGCCCAGTACAAAAGAACGTCCTTGTGATGGTTCTTGAGTTTGATCCATTTTTTAGTTTTTACTCCCACGTAAATCTTAGTTAAAGATAACCTTGCCGTCTTTGAATTCCTTGATGCTGGCCAAAGCTTCCAAGCGGTAGCCGTGGTCAAGCAGCCAGTCATGGCCGCCTTGGAAGGCTTTTTCAACGACAACGCCCACGCCAACGACTTCAGCGCCGGCTTGTTCAGCCAAAGAGATCAAGCCTTTGGCTGCTTCGCCGTTAGCCAAGAAGTCGTCGATCACCAAGATCTTGTCGTCTTTGTCCAAGAACTTGGCTTCAACAGAGATGGTGTTGGTTACGTGCTTGGTATAAGAGAAGACTTCAGCGGTGTAGACGTTGTCGGTTACCGTAGATGGCTTCTTTTTTCTGGCAAAGACCATCGGTACGCCCAAGCAGTAGGCAGCCATGATCCCGGGAGCGATCCCGCTGGCTTCTGCCGTCAAGACGCGGGTGACGCCGGCGTCTTTAAAGAGGCGGGCAAATTCTTCGCCCAGAGTCATCATTAATTGGGGATCGATTTGGTGGTTGAGGAAGGAATTAACTTTTAAGACATCCCCAGGCAAAACAACGCCATCTTTTTCAATACGTTCTTCTAAAAGCTTCATGTTACTCCTTATGAACAAATAAACGATAAAAGCAAAAAGCCTCTTTTACCAAAACTACGAAAAAGCAGGTAAAAGAAGCTAGGGCAATATCAAATATTGTCGAACAGACTTCTAGTACCTATAGTCCGGGATTTACGGCCCCGGGTAGAGACTGCTGACCATATTACAGCGATATATAGATAAGATAATTTGTTAAGTTATTGCTAAATATTACAGCAAAAACCGAATTAAATCAAATATATTTGTGGAAAAATTGCGAATTTGGGCTGTAAATAAGCAATTGATTAAAAAAATAAGCCAATGATTCGCTTTTTGTTGACCTAAGGCTAAAAAACGTGTAAAGTTGTCTAATTAAAAGTATCAGAGTTTTTTGAAAGGATGAAATCATGTCTTTGTGGGAAACCAAATTTGCTAAAGAAGGTATTACTTTTGACGATGTGCTCTTAATTCCAGCCGAAAGTCACGTTTTACCAAACGAAGTCGATCTGTCAACGCAATTAGCCGACAACCTGAAGTTGAACATTCCGATCGTTTCTGCCGGGATGGACACTGTGACTGAAGGCAAGATGGCTGCTGCCATGGCCAAGATGGGCGGCTTGGGGGTTATCCACAAGAACCTTTCAATCAAGGCACAAGCTGACGAAGTAAGACTGGCTAAGAACACCCCAGTTACTGAAGCTGACACTCACGCAGCCGTTGACAAGGACGGCAAGCTCTTGGTAGCTGCTGCTGTCGGCGTTACTAGCGACACCTTTGAAAGAGCAGAAGCCTTGTTTGAAGCTGGTGCTGATGCGATCGTAATCGACACGGCTCACGGCCACTCAGCTGGCGTTTTGCGCAAGATCAAGGAAATCCGCGACCACTTCCCAAAGAACACCTTGATTGCTGGTAACGTGGCTACTGGCGAAGGCACCCGTGCCTTGTTTGAAGCCGGCGTTGACGTTGTTAAGGTTGGGATTGGGCCAGGCTCAATCTGTACTACTAGAGTCGTTGCCGGTGTCGGCGTACCACAATTGACTGCGATTTACGACGCAGCTGACGTTGCTAAGGAATTTGGCAAGCCAATCATCGCTGATGGTGGGATCAAGTACTCTGGTGACGTAGTTAAGGCTTTGGCAGCCGGCGGCAATGCTGTAATGCTGGGCTCCATGCTGTCAGGTACTGAAGAAGCACCTGGCGACGTGCAACAAGGCGCAGACGGCCGTTTGGTTAAGTCATACCGCGGCATGGGCTCAGTTGGTGCGATGTCACAACAACACGGCTCAAGCGACCGTTACTTCCAAGGCGGCGTTAACGAAGCCAACAAGCTGGTTCCAGAAGGGATCGAAGCTGTTGTTTCTTACAAGGGTTCAGTTAACAACGTTGTTTACCAAATCTTGGGCGGTCTGCGTTCAGGTATGGGCTACTGCGCTGCTGAAAACATCCAAAAGCTGATTGAAACTGCACAATTTGTCCGCATTTCCAACGCTGGTTTGCGTGAATCTCACCCACACGATGTCATGATGAGCAAGGCAGCACCTAACTACGGAGGGATCGACTTCTAATGGCCAAGATTGACTTAAGCAACTTTGACAAAATTATCGTATTGGACTTCGGCAGCCAATACAACCAATTGATCACCCGCCGGATTCGTGACTTTGGCATCTACTCAGAACTTTTGCCACATACTATCACGGCTGACGAAGTGAAGCAGATCGCTCCTAAGGGGATCATCTTCTCTGGTGGTCCAAACTCCGTTTACGACGAAAACGCCTTGGATGTGGACCCAGAAATTTTTGAACTAGGGATTCCAATCTTGGGCATCTGCTACGGGATGCAGCTGATGACCAAGGAACTGGGCGGTAAGGTCGAAAAGGCAGAAGACGCTGAGTACGGCAGTGCTGAAATCGAAATTAAGGACCCAGAAGCCTTGATCTACAAGGGCTTGCCAGCAAAGCAAGTGGTTTGGATGAGTCACGGCGACTTGGTAACTAAAGTACCAGCAGGCTTCAAGGTTTTGGCCTCCAGCCACAACTGTCCAATCGCTTCTATGGCAGACCCAAGCCGCAAGTTCTACGCTATTCAGTTCCACGCTGAAGTGCGCAACTCTGAATACGGCTTGGACATCCTGCGCCGCTTTGCCTTTGACGTTTGCGGGGCTGAAGCCAACTGGACCATGGATGACTTTATTGACTTGTCAGTAGAAAGCATCCGCGAAGAAGTAGGCGACAGCAACGTTATCTTGGGGATCTCCGGCGGGGTTGACTCCAGCGTTACTGCAACGCTTTTGCACAAGGCTATCGGCAGCCAATTGACGGCGATCTTCGTTGATCACGGTCTACTTCGAAAGAACGAAAGCGAAGAAGTTATGGCTGCTTTGAAGGAAGGCTTGGGCGTCAACATCGTTAGAGTTGATGCTAAGGACCGCTTCATGAAGAAGCTGGCCGGTGTTACTGACCCAGAAAAGAAGCGGAAGATCATCGGTAACGAATTCGTACAAGTCTTCAACGATGAAGCTAAGAAGATCAAGAACGCTAAGTTCTTGGCTCAAGGGACCTTGTACACTGACGTTATCGAATCAGGTACCGACACGGCCCACACCATCAAGAGCCACCATAATGTTGGGGGCTTGCCAGAAGACCTGCAATTTAAGCTGATCGAACCACTCCGTCAATTGTTCAAGGACGAAGTCCGCGTCTTAGGCGAAAAGCTGGGCTTGCCACACGACTTGGTATGGCGTCAGCCATTTCCGGGCCCAGGTTTGGCTATCCGGGTGATCGGTGAAATCACTGAAGAAAAGTTGCGGATCGTGCGCGATGCTGACGCAATCTTGCGTGAAGAAATCAAGAACGCTGGTCTGCAAGAAAGCATCTGGCAATACTTCGTTGCCTTGCCAGGGATGCGCAGCGTTGGGGTTATGGGCGACGGCCGGACCTACGACTACGCAGTCTGCATCCGGGCAGTGACGTCCATCGACGGGATGACCGCTGACTTTGCTCAGATTCCATGGGATGTTTTGCAAAAGATCTCAGTTCGGATCGTCAACGAAGTCAAGCAGGTTAACCGCGTACTCTACGATGTGACGAGTAAGCCACCTGCAACGATCGAATACGAATAAATCTAAAAGAACTCGCTTTAGCGAGTTCTTTTTTGCTTGGGCGGGGGAGATTCCCTCAACCGTTGCTAGCCATGGGGATTTTTGGTCGCCAAATTCCCCCAACCTTTGTTAGCCAAAGCGATTTTGGTCGCCAAATTCCCCCAACCTTTGTTAGCCAAGCCGATTTTGGTCGCCCAATTCCCCCAACCCTTGTTAGCCAAGCCGATTTTGGTCGCCCAATTCCCCCAACCCTTGTTAGCCAAAGCTTTTTTGACGCAGGAGGCGGACGAGTACCTGACGACTCTATCAGCAGGTGGGCCGCTTCAACAAGTTTGGCCGCTGGTATGACATGGTTTGGATGTGACTGATTGCCGACCTTTGTGACTCAAAAATAAATAGTAACAAACAGAACAAAGAAAGACTTTTAGCAAAATGCTAGAAGTCTTTTTTGCTTAAGAAAGAAAAACACTATGCTGATAAGTTAAATGTAATCATTCTTATAATCTGACTCTGCTATATCATTGTACACTGATTATATTTAAGTAGAAATAATCTTCACTATTTGTTATAGTCAACTATTAAGCAATTAATAATATTTTACAGGCTGATATTTGGGATTGCAGCTGAATAGTTACTTATAAGTTATTCTATTTCAACAATTTAAAAAGCATTCAAAATTGTCAAATATTAGCCAAAGAACGGCTATATAACAAGCTTTTGCAAAGGCAAAAAGGTGATAGGATTGAAAAGTGTAGTCGTAATTTATAGATGATTATCTATATAGTCTAGAACAGCACTACGACAACGCTATTTGCTGATTCACGCTTTTTATAAGTAAAAAGTAATAGAATTCAGAGGAAATCTATCGACAAACAGCAATAAAGCGTCTATAATCATAAGTGCAAAGATAAGAAGCAAGTAATACGTATCGTTGTGTAGATATAGAGGTGCTATTATAAAAAAGACAATTTTAACGCTGGCAGCATTTGCAGCTTTCCTTGGCTTAGCAGCAACGCCAGCTCCTGTTTCAGCAAAGGCCTCAACTACTAAGACTGTAACCCGGAAAATCAAGGTTTACCGTCCTAGCCACTACACAACTGTTAAGCAAGTCGCTGTTTTAAAGAAGAGAGGCAAGAAGTGGAGCAAGGCTACTTGGAAGGCTTACAAGGCTCCTACTCAATCCGGCTACAAGGGCAAGCACTTCAACTGTTAAGGCTGCTAAGGTAACTTCTAAGACCAAGAACAAGACGGTTAAGATCACCTACAAGGCTGTTAAGAAAACTAAGAAGGCCGCTGTTAAGGCAACTTCAACTGACAACCAACTGCAACTGCGTCAAGCAGCTTTGAGCGTTGTTAACAGCTTCCGTGCTAAGGCAGGCGTTAAGGCCGTACGTCTTAACTCCAAGTACAACGCCGTTTTGGACAAGCGTGCTACTGCTAAGGCAAAGCAATACGTAACTACTGGGACTTACGACCACTCTGGCTACGAAAGCCTCCCAACTTACCTGAACACTTACCCAATCGTTAAAGGCAAGGTTTACTACCACGGCGGTGAAACTCTTCACGCTTGCTACTACGACGCTAATACTGGCAACGCCACTAGCGCAATGGCATCCGCAATCAAGAGCACTTTCACCGAAAACATGCAAGACGAAAAGAATGACTACCAAGCCATCGTTGTTAAGAAGACCAGAAAGAACATCACCAACATCAGCGGGACTTACGAACACTACACCATGATGGTTGATGGTGGCAACCACCAAGCCTACATCGGCGTTGGCCACTACGGCACTGGCGTTAACGCAATGGTCTGCATCGTTATCGAATTCCACAACTAAGATAAAAATAAATGGCACTTCCAACAGGAAGTGCCATTTTTGTCTTTTTACTTGTCAAAGTAAGCTGCTTTGTTGACCTTGAAGTAGCGTTCGTAGTCCTTGTAGTAGTTGTGGTACATGTGCTTCATCAGCAGCCATCTCTTGGGACTGAAGTCCTTCTTATAAAAGACGGTCGTCCCGTAGCGCTTGGCCTTTAAGAGGGCCATGGCTGCCATCTTGGCATCTGAGTCAACAGCGTACTTTTCAAAAATCTTAGGCGGAACCCCCAGCCAGAGGCGATGGGTTTGCGGATTCTTGTTGCCATAGACGGTTTCCTTGTCCTTTAAGGAGTCCTCTACGTAGTCATCGATGTACCACTTGGCCAGGTTGTAGCCGTTCAAGGTGACGTAGAAGGAGGACCGGCCTTGGCGGAGGTTGATCTCAAAGAACTTGTACTGGCCATCACGGCTATCGTACTTGATGTCAAAGTTGGCCATGCCAGTGTAGTTAATTTTTTCCAAAAAAGCCTTAACCGTGTCGTAGAGCCGTTGGTCATAGTCCGGCGTAATCACCATGTAGTTGCCGATGGCAATTGGGTCTGGGTCTTCCAAAAGCGGATGCCCCAGGCACATCATCTTGACCCGGTGATGCTTATCCACATAGGCGTTCAAAACCCGCATGTTAGAGTCGTCGCCTGGGATAAAGTCCTGCAGGATCAGGTCTTCTTTATAGCCATTAGTGTAGATCTTACCCACGATGTCCTTGAATTCAGCTAAGTCTTTGATGACAAAAGCCTTCTTCCGTCCTTCAAATTGAACGTCCAGCCAGGAAACTGGGTCTTCTGGCTTTAAAGCAACTGGGAAGGCGAAAGGTACATCTGCGTAAGACCCATCTTGGTAGTCGGCCATGGTGATGATCTTGGTCTTCGGGTATGGCAAGCCGTATTCTTCGCAGACTTCGTAAAAGCCCTCTTTAGAGATCAGCTTTTTCAAAAGGCTGTAGTCGATATAAGGCACGATAAAGGCCTCTTCCAATTCTTCTTTGTGCTTGGCCAAAAGCTCGGAATAGCCGTCCCCGCAGGAGATCAGGATTACCGGTTCTTCGTGGTTCTTGTATTCCTTGATCTTTTCCCGCATGACCTTGATGAATTCTGGGTCTTCGCTAAAGCCGGGGTGCTGCTCAATATTGACGATCTTGGAGTAGCGGGTGGGAGCCAGGGTACTGGCGGCCAGGGCTGTTACCTTGATGCCGTAAGCTTCGTTAAAAGAGCGCGCCATCCCATACACGTTGATGTCGCTGCCTAACAGGATTGGGGTAAATTTTTGCATTGTTTTGCCAGGTTTCTATCTTAAATTTGAATCTAAAAAAGTCCTTTCCTATAATAGCACCTTTAAAAACAAATGCTATAAGGGAAGGACGATTTTTTAGGCTTTTGCCTGTTTCTTTTTGGCATAAAAGTAGTGGGCAAGATAGCACAGACCCACGAACGGAACTGTGGCGTACAGGGCCACCCGCTGTGAGGGGTCAAACCAGATGAGGAGGCAGGAGGCCAAGCTGGCGATAAAGGCGAACCACGGGGTGAAGGGGTACCAAGGAGTCTTGAACTTCAACTCGCTGACGCTGTGGCCCTCAGCCAGCCACTTTTTTCTAAAGCTGATCTGGCAAAGAGCAATCGCCATCCAGACAAAGACAACGGCCAGGCCGGAAATGGAAACCAGGACTAAGTAGATGGTGTCGGCAGCGTAGACGCTGGTTAAAAGTGAGAAGATCCCGCCCAGCATGCTGACAACGAGGGAGATGGCTGGGATCCCCCGCCTGTTGGTCTTGGCGAAGGTAACCGGGATGGTGCCTTCATTGCCCAGGGACCAGAGCATTCTGGTTGAAGCGTACAGGCCGGAATTGCCAGCAGAGATGATGGCTGTCAAGACGACGAAGTTCATGATGTCGCTGGCGTAGGGGATGCCCATTTGCTTGAAGATGTGGACAAAAGGACTCTCGCTCACGCCGGCTTGCTTGTAAGGAATCAGGCAGGCCATAACGAATATGGAGCCGATGAAGAAGATGATCAAGCGCCACAAGGTGGTGTGGATGGCCTTGGGCAGGGTCTTTTCTGGATTCTTGGCTTCTCCGGCCGTGATCCCGATTAATTCCGTCCCGGAAAAGGCAAAGTTGACCGTGAGCATAGTGGTGAAGACGCCGCCAAAGCCGGTCGGGAACCAGCCATTCTTGGTCAAATTGGCCAGGCCGGGCGCCTGCTGGTAGCCCTTCATGGGGATCAGACCGATAATGGCTAGAGATCCCAGGATGATAAAGGCCACGATGGCTGCTACCTTAATGGCCGCAAACCAGAACTCGCTTTCTGCGAAGACCTTGACTGAGAAGTAGTTGGATAAAAAGATCAAGGTCATGAAGACCAGGCTCCAGACCCAGACCGGGATGCCCGGGAACCACTTTTGCATGATGATCCCGGAAGCCGTAAATTCACTGCCCAGGGCAATGGTCCAGGTCAGCCAGTAAAGGATGGCCACGGTAAAGCCGGTGGCGGGACTGAGCAGGTTTTTAGCATAAACGTGAAAAGAGCCCGTGTAAGGCATCGCCACGGACAATTCGCCAAGACAGAGCATGACCGCGTAGACCAGGATAGCCCCGAAGAAGTAGGCAATAATGGTGCCAATAGGGCCGGCTTGCTTGATGGTGTAGCCTGAGCTAAGGAACAGCCCCGTCCCGATCACGCCCCCTAAGGAGATCATCTGGATGTGGCGGGCCTCCATCTTCCGCTCGAGGTGTTCTATTTTTTCTTTGTTAGCCATGAAATACCTCTTTAAATTTGATTAGTTTTTGATTAAAATAAGGACTATTACAGAATAGCACAAACTAGAGGTAAAAACTATGACAAACTTGCTTGATAAACTAACTAAACCCGTGATTTTGGATGGATCCATGTCAACGCCTCTAGAGGCCATGGGGGAAGAAACCAGTTCCGACTTGTGGACCGCCAAGGCTTTGGTTGACCACCCGGACCGGGTCTACCAGGTCCACTACGACTACTTTAAAGCTGGTGCCCGGATCACCATCACCAACAGCTACCAGGCCAACTTGCCCGCTTTTGCAAAGTATGGCTATAGCGAAGATGAAGCCCGTGACTTGATTAAAAAGTCGGCTGAAATCGCCATTCAGGCCCGAGATGACTATGAACAAGCAACCGGGGTCCACAACTATGTGGCGGGGTCAGTTGGCCCTTACGGGGCTTATTTGGCCGATGGGAATGAATACCGGGGCAACTACCACTTGACTCCTGAAGAATACGTGAACTTCCATGCACCGCGGATTGACGAGCTGGTGCAGGGCGGTGCCGACTGCTTGGCCATTGAAACCCAGCCCAAGCTAGAGGAAGTCTTGGCTATTTTGGACTATGTGCAAAAGACCTATCCAGCATTAGCCGTTTATGTCAGTTTTTCTTTAAAAGATCCCCAGACCATCAGCGAGGGGACATCGCTGACTGAGGCCGCTCAAGCCGTGCAAAAGTATCCTCAAGTTTTTGCGACCGGGGTTAACTGCATGAAGCTGAAGTGGACGGTTGATGCCATCAAGAGCTTAAAGGGAGTGACGGATTCAATCATTGTTTACCCCAATTCTGGCGCTGAATACGACCCCCAGGTGAAAAAGTGGGTCTACCCACCAGATGCGCCTGACTTTGGCCAGGCAGGTCCTGACTGGGTCAAGGCCGGCGCCACCATTGTTGGGGGCTGCTGCACGGTCATGCCAGCTGACATTCAAAAGCTGGCTGAAGCTGTTAAAAAAGAAACTAATCAAGAAGAGAACAACTAGTAACAAATAGAAAGAAGCAGAAGATGGCAGTAGACTTAGTAAAAGATTTTTTTCAAGATACGGATGTCGACGTAATTGAAATTCCTGAATCATCGGCAACGGTAGCTTTGGCGGCTCAAGCCTTAAAGACTGAACCTGACCAGATTGCCAAGACTTTGTCATATTTGGTTAACGACCAGCCAATCTTGATCGTGATGGCCGGGGAAGCCCGGACCGACAACCGCAAGTATAAGGACACCTTCCACAAGAAGGCCAAGATGATTCCCTTTGACCAGGTAGAAGACTATATCGGCCACGCTCCAGGCGGTGTGTGTCCTTTTGCCGTGAAAGACAATGTTAAAGTTTACCTGGACCAATCCTTGAAGCGGCATGAAACGGTCTTCCCAGCCGCCGGCAGCGAAAACAGTGCGGTCAAATTGACCATTCCGCAGCTGGAAAAGTACTCTGGCTACGAGGCTTGGGTGGACGTGACCAAGACGGCAGAATAAGTGAAAAATAATCTCAGAGAAACAAAAAATGCGAACCGGCCGGTTCGCATTCTCTGTGATGTGAAAAATTACACTTAACAACAATAACAATTTACTGAAGATAAAGTCGAAGGTTTGGTGTGACCCTCAACCTAATCGTAATTTTCTCATATCTATGATAATACTTTCATTTTCTTTCGTAAAGCCCTAAGGCAAGATTTTTCTCGAAGATGGTTTTGCCAACTTTTCTCCGGCAAAAAATGTTAAAATTAAGCGTTAGGCGCAAACAAATTAGTAAAAGGAAGCATGATGCGGATGAGGATGGACTTAGGGCTAAAAATCAAGAAGATCAACGACTTGATGTACAAGTTTGGCAACCAAGAGCTGAAGAAAATCGATCTGACTTTTTCCCAGTTCCACGCCTTGGTCTACCTAGAGCATTGCGAAAATGGCGAAGCCACGCTCAAGCAGCTGGAAGCCCACTTCAAGGTGGCCCAGGCGACCATGGCTGGAATTATTAGCCGTTTGGAATGCAAGGGCTACGTTAAAGGGCGCCTGGCTAAAAATGATAAAAGGGTCAAGGTGGCGGCCTTGACGCCGGAAGGCAAGACTTTTTGCGAAAAGGCGAAAGTGGGCCTGCACCGCTTCCACCACCGGCTAGAAGGATTGTACACGCCAGAAGAGCTGAACCAATTTAATGACTATCTGGACCGCCTGTACCAAGAGCTGCTGGAGGACCAAGATTCGGCTGGCAAGAATGAGGACGAATAATGACTAACAAGAAAATTTTGCTGCTATCAACTGGGGGCACGATTGCTTCTGTCGCTTCTGAAGAGGGCCTCATTCCGGGCCAGTCAGGGGCTGAATTGCTCCACACCCTGGGCGGTTTGCCTTACGATGTGACAGCTAAGGATATTTTGGCCCTGGATTCAACCAACATCCAGCCAGAAGAGTGGGCCTTTATTGCGGAAAAAATCTACGAACTGAGAAAAGGCTTTGACGGCATCGTCGTTTCCCACGGGACCGACACCATGGCTTATACGGCGTCCATGCTGACCTTCATGTTGCAGGGGATCGATCTGCCGGTGGTCTTGACCGGGAGCCAGGTGCCCATACAGGCCATCTTGAGCGATGCTCCAGACAACCTGCGGGTGGCCTTTGCGGCGGCAGCGACTTGCAAGCCTGGGATCTACATTGCCTTTAACCGGCAGATCATGCGGGGATGCCGCTGCGTCAAGATCAGAACGACCGGCTTTGACGCTTTCAAGAGCATCAACGTAGATCCGGTTGCCATGGTAACCAGCGACGGGATCGACATCAAGCACAAGGATTTTGAATACGTGCCAAGTGAGCACGGCATCTGCGTCTTAAATACCAAGGTGGAAAGCCATGTGGCCATGGTCAAGCTTTTCCCAGGCTTTGACCCAGCCATCTTGAAGGCCATGGTCGACAGCGGCGTGAAGGGGATCGTGATTGAGGCTTATGGCCTTGGCGGGATCAACTACATGCGGCGGAACATGGTCAAGGCGATCGGCGAGCTAGTTAAGCGCGGCGTGCCGGTTGTTGCCTGCTCTCAGTGCCTTTACGAGCGGACGGACTTGACCAAGTACGAGGTCGGCCGGGCCGCCATGCTGGAAGGGGCCATCAGCGGCCGGGACATGACCAGTGAAAGTGCCGTGACCAAGCTCATGTGGGCCCTGGGCCAGGGGATGGACTTAGACGAAGTTAAGGCCTTTTTCAACAAGGATATCGCCGGCGAGGTCACGATCAGCAAGTAATTTTTTTAAAAAAGTAACCTATAATCTATCTGGAGGAAGAGGAAAAAGATGGCAAGTAAAGGTAAAGTAAATTTGACGGACAACAAGGCGATCGAATCCACCAAGGGCTTCTTCGGTGAATTCAAGGCCTTCATTTCCAAGGGCAACGTGATGGACATGGCCGTTGGTATCATCATTGGTGGTGCCTTCACCAGCATCGTTCAGTCCTTGGTCAAGGACATCATCAGCCCGCTCTTGGGTTTGATCGGCGGGATGAACTTTGATCAGTTCTCCTTGAAATTCGCTGGGATCAAGCTGGCTTACGGGAAATTTTTGACGGCGACGATCAACTTCTTGCTGATGGCCTTCGTCTTGTTCTTGATCGTGAAGGCTTTTAACAAGGCTAGCTCCATTGTGAAAAAAGACGAAGCAGAAGAAGAGGCAGCTGAAACTAAGACCTGTCCTTTCTGCAAGAGCGAGATCAACATCGAAGCCACTCGTTGCCCAATGTGCACGTCAGAATTGGCTAAGTAAGAAAAATAGCTCTAGCCCAAAAGGGACTAGAGCTATTTTCATATCTACTATTTTGCGTCCAATTAATTGAATTATCGTCCAAAATCGCTTAAAATTGGACGATAAATGATAAATTGGACGATAATTGGACGATAAACAATGAAAACTTTTGACTACACTAAACTTGCTAACCAATCCTGGCCGATGGAAATTGTCAATTTGGTGGCCAAGATTCATGAATATAAAGGGCGACAAGACCTCTTTATTCGGCAAAAGCCAGTGGAACTGACTCGGCTGGTTGAGATTGCCAAAATTCAAAGTACTGAGTCTTCTAACAAAATCGAAGGGATTGTCACAACTAGTACCCGGATGAGGCAACTAATGGACGATAAGACTACTCCGAGAAACCGCGATGAAGATGAAATCATGGGTTACCGGGATGTGTTGAATACGATTCATGAGAGCTACGACTACATTAAAATTACTCCAGCCTACATCCTGCAGCTGCACAAAAATCTTTTCCGCAGATCCGGGGTATCTTATGGTGGTCACTTTAAGAGCGTTCAAAATTACATCAATGAAACTCTGCCGAATGGCGAAAATGTAACGCTATTTACGCCGATTCCGCCATATGATACGCCGCAAGCCATCGATAATCTGTGCCAGGCTTATGAACAGGCCCTGGCACAGGAAAAAGTTGATCCCTTAATCTTAATCCCCGTATTCATCTGTGACTTTCTCTGCATCCACCCCTTTAATGATGGCAATGGTCGGATGAGCCGGCTTTTGACCTTGCTTTTGCTCTATCAAAACGGCTATAATGTTGGGAAGTATATCAGTATTGAAAAGAAGATTGAAGAAACCAAGGATGTCTATTATGAGGTCTTGCAGAGAATCGATCTAGGCTGGTATGAAGGCAAAAATGATCCAGTTCCGTTTATCAAGTACTTACTACAGGTAATTTTGGCCTGCTACACCGACTTTGAAGACCGGGTCGGACTGATGAGTGAAGATGCGCCAAGCAATGCATACGAAATTGTCAAAGTATATGCGGCTGAACAACTGGGCAAATTCACAAGCAGAGATGCCTTGATCCACTGTCCAAGTCTCAGTCGGTCCTCAATTGCGACCGCTTTGCGTAAGTTAACCGAAGAAGGTTACTTAGTTAAAAAGGGTGCCGGACGGGGAACCTACTATCTGAGAAATGATGGTGAATAATAAAAAAGCTTAGTCAATGACTAAGCTTTTTACTTGCCAGAAATGAAAAATACCAAAATATCAAGAATAACCGAAATTACATAGAAAATAACGGTAAAAGTACATTTTAATGTCTTACGATCAGATAAGAAAGACAGGCTGTCTAAATAGGCATAGAAGATTGCTGCGCCGAGCCAGTCGATGAAGAAGACCGAGGATCCTGAGATCCATAAGAGACTAACGGCAGTGAGGATGCTAGCAAGGATCGAAAACCAAAATAGACAAATCGATTTTTTTGTTGGAAAGTATCTGTTCATTATTGATATCTCCACCCTTTAAATTTCCATGATCTGAAAATGAACTTTCTTCCATAAGAAAATCCTTTTTCTGTGTGTTTGATATAGTTGGTGATAATAAATTTCGCCATCTGTTTTTCTTCAATCGAAGCTTCATAGGGCCAGACTTTAGACAATAATGTATACATGATAGTGTAACCAGCTGTAATAGATACGCCTCTAAGCGCATTTAACATTCTTTTGCTGAGATAGATATCTACATTGCCGTATCGAGCTTTACCATGCCAAATAATCTTAGTAACTCCTTGATGATGTTTAGCTGCTTGTACTTGATCAAGTTGCTGGGGTGTTAGAATGTTACTTAAAATATCGATCAGATCATCATCGGTTAGTGTAGCTGTGGATTCG
Source organism: Lactobacillus equicursoris DSM 19284 = JCM 14600 = CIP 110162 (assembly GCF_001434815.1). Classification (GTDB taxonomy): domain Bacteria; phylum Bacillota; class Bacilli; order Lactobacillales; family Lactobacillaceae; genus Lactobacillus; species Lactobacillus equicursoris. The sequence continues at coordinate 14,360 of NZ_AZDU01000009.1, read as the reverse complement.
TTATCACTAGACACTACACTAACCTTTTCTTGAATTTGAGAATCGATATTGTTTATTTGCTCAGAATCTAACTTGAGTGAACCAGATGTAGTATTAGTGTCATCTAAAACTTGCTCAATTTGATTAGGAGAAACAGCATTGTCTGCTTTGGCAAAAGAAATGAATAGGTTGCTTGATGATACAAAAAGTACTGCTGCAATAAAAGAGATTATTATTTTTTAGACTTCATATTTTACTCCTTTACCATTTTTGTTATATCGCTTCCGTTTGAACTTGTCAAATTGCCCAGCAAAAAAGGCTTAACCTCGATATTAGGGTTAAGCCTTTTTGTAATTCAGTATTTATTTTAATACTTCTTTTCCTTGTGATCCTTGATCATCTTTTGTTGCAGATCAGCCAAGGCTGGAGTCAGGTAAACTGGGTAACGGTCTGGGTTAAGCAATCTTTGCGTTTCTTCAGGAAGTTCAGCCAGCTTTTCGTACATGTGCTTTTGAATCTTAAAGGTGTCAGTTTCAATTGACTGAGCTCTTGGCCCAACTACGACTTGCGTCAGCAATTCAGCATCGAAGTCCTTTAAGTCAGCTTCGGTTTCAGTCATCATTGGGTCCATGTTGATCCCAACAAATTCTTCAGGCAATTCTTCGTCGGCCAGGGCGATTACGTCCGCAAAGGCGTTTCTCGTGCCCTTGTGGTAGAGACGGTAAGCCTTCTTTTCCCCTGGCAGGGTGATCTTTTCCTTGGAGTTGGACAGCTTGATCTTTGGTTCCCAGTCGCCGCCGTCAACCTTCAAGGCTGCCAGCTTGAAGACCCCGCTCAAAACTGGAGAGCTAGAGCTAGTGATGAGTTGTTCACCAACGCCAAAGCTGTCAAGTGGAGCCCCTTCTTGCAAGAGGGAGTGAATCACGTTTTCGTTCAAGGCGTTTGAAGCAGTGATGGTTGCTTCTGGGAAGCCGGCGTCGTCCATCAGCTTCCGGGCCTTGCGTGACAACTTGGCGATGTCGCCGGAGTCGATCCGGATCCCGAACTTTTTGTAGCCTTTTTCGCGGAGTTCCTTGAAGACCTTGATGGCGTTTGGCACACCAGAGTTCAAAACGTCGTAGGTGTCAACCAAGAGCAGGGCATTGTCTGGGTAAACTTGTGCCCACTTTTCAAAGGCATCCAGTTCAGTTGGGAAGCTTTGGACCCAGGCGTGAGCCATGGTACCGGCAACTGGAATGTTGTACTTGGCAGCAGACAAGACGTTGCTGGTTGACCCGCAGCCGCCGATCACAGCAGCTCTAGCGCCCAAAACAGAAGCGTCTGGGCCTTGGGCCCGGCGAGCACCGAATTCCATGACTGGGCGGCCAGCGGCAGCCAGGTTGATCCGGCGGGACTTAGTGGCGATCAGGGATTGGTGGTTGATTAAGTTCAAAACAAAGGTTTCGAGCAATTGGCATTGAATTAAAGGCCCCTTAACCGTTAAGATTGGGACTCTTGGAAAGACTGGGGTACCTTCTGGAATAGCGTAAACCACGCAGTCGAAGGTCATCGTTTCCAAGTAGGAGATGAATTCATCGCTAAACAGCTTGAGGGACTTTAAGTAGTCGATGTCTTCCTTGGTGTAGTGGAAGCCTCTCAGTTGTTCAACGACTTGTTCCAAACCCGCTGAGATAACGAAGGAGCCGTTGTCTGGAACGGTCCGGTAGAAGACGTCAAAAACGGCTTCAGTATCTCTTGGCAGGGTTTCAAAGTAGCCATTGGCCATGGAGAATTCATACAGGTCAGTAATTAATGCGTGTGATAAAGACATAGTAATAAAAATCTACTTTCTCAATATATAACTACAAAATAAAATTAATCGACAACTTCCGCGCCCAGGCAGGACTTGAAGTGGTTCAAGGCCCAGTTTTGCCCAGCGTCGTTCAAAGCGGCAACCGCCTTTTCGTGAACGGTGATGTCATAGCCGTGATTGTAGGCATCCATCGCCGTGTGCAAAACGCAGATGTCGGTGCAAACGCCGGTTAAGTGGACGCGTGAGACCTTTCTTTCTCTTAAAAAGAGGTCCAGCTCCGTCCCGCAGAAAGCGGAGTAGCGTGACTTATCCAAGACCACTACGCGGTCATTGTCTTTGTGTTCATTATACCAAGTTTGCAAGGGACCATAAAACTCTCTGCCCCAAGTATTTGGCAGGTTGTGAGGCGGGAAGAGCTTGGTTTCTGGGTGATAAGGATTCCCCTTATAGTGCTTGTCGGTTGGCAAGATAACCCACTTGCCACTTGTTAAAAATTGATCAGCTAACTTCACGATTTGGTCAGCCAGGACTTGGGCAGGCTTGCCGCAGGTCAAGGCCCCCTTGTCGTCAACAAAGTCGTTGGTGTAGTCAATAATTAATAGAGCTTCGTCTTCCATTATTCCTAATCCTTTGTTAAAAGTATAATTTACCTAAAAACCAGTAAAAATAAAAGTAAAATAAACTTTTACTTACTTGACGTCAACTTTACTCCATAAAATGTTATTTTGCAAGTTTTTCAGACAATATAGTTTGGGTGGCCGGCCACTTTTATGAAAATTCTTCTGCACGCCGAGTTCCGTAAAGAGGAATCCATGGGTCTTGCGGAAGTTGGAATTGTCGATCTTGTCTACGCTGGTTTGGAAGAAGGGAGCGTAGACTTCCCGGGCCTGGCGCAGGGTGAAGCTGGGCCCCAGGATTTGCAAGATAGTTGGCTGGTAGTCTAACTTGTTGCGGATCCGCTGGATGGCCACGGCCACGATTTCGTCGTGGTCAAAGGCTAGGGCGCGCGAATCTTGGGCCAGGATAAAGGTCAAGCCTTCATTGCCAGAAGTCAGCTCATACTTGTGGCCAAAATTTTCAAAGCTAAACCAGTCAACGGCGCTGGCTCCGTAGCCAGGCCGCAGGGCCGGCATGGCGGGCAGGTAGGTCATGTAGGTCAGGGCTAGCGCCCGCTCGCCTGGAGCCCGGTCAGGGGAAGTGAAGGTGGCCAGTTGCTCAGTGGACGATTCAGGCAGGTCCAACCCGATCTTGTCCTTGATCAAGCGGACAGCCGCTTGGTCGGCACTTTCTTTTTCCCGGAGCAGGGTTTCGGGCAGGGCCCACTGACCAGCGAAGGGTTCGTCCTTGCGGCGGATAAGCAGGAGCTGGACCTTGCTGGTTTCTTTGTTGAAGCTCCAGATTAAGTTGGTAATGGTAATTAAGGGCCGGGCCACAATCTTCTCTAAATCAGCCATGGTATCACGTCACTTTCCAATAGTGCTTTTTTCTATTTCTACATTATAGCAAATTAGTTTGGATTTTATTTGACCAAGCCTTTTTGGCAAAAAGTATGAAAAGAGAAAAACGAGAAAAGGAACGTATTTCTTAAAAACATTGCACTGCCTGTAGCTTTTTTGTCAAAAGAAAGACATAAAACTAGGCCTAATCTTTGGTATAATTAATTATTCATAAGCATTACGTAGGAGGGTAGGAGTATGAATACGCCGAGATCTAGAGAAGGGAACATGATTCGCTATCTGGTCTATTTGATCTTTTTTATCATGGTGGCCTTGACCGATAACCTGGCTTTGAGGAGCAGTGCCATCAGCATCTGGCATGTCATCTTGTTCCTCATTGTGGCTGCCATGTGCAGCCTTTTCTACGTTTACCGTTTTAAAAGAGAGCAGCGCTTCTTTGACTTAAGCTATAATTTAGCCTGGACCAGCTGCTACAAGCAGACCCTGATCTTAAGCGTCGCGGTGGCCTTGATCCGGATCGGGGTTTCCTATTTGCAGCTCTACCAAGGAGCACCGGCATCGGGCCTGCAGATGGCCTACATGCAGCACTCGTCAAACCTCCTTTACTGGTTTGTGATGCTGGCTAACGGGATCGTCTTGCCGGTTTTAGAAGAGTACCTGTGCAGCGGCTTTTTGTTCAACTATTGGTTTAGAAATGAGAAAAAGGCTGTCGCTTACTTTGGAATTCTCTGCTCAGGCCTTTTGTACGCGGTTTTGACCTTCCAGTTTGTGCCGATCATCTTTACGGCTAACCTGCTGCTGGGGATGATTTTTGCCTGGAGCTACCTGAGCACCCAAACCTTGTGGCTGCCGCTTTACCTGGTGGTATTAAACGGCGTTTTAACCGTGATTACCATTACAATTTAGATGTAAAAAAGGAGCCGAATCTGTGATTCGACTCCTTTTTGCTTGGGAAAATATTTTTTACTTCAAAACAACGCCATTTGCGCCAAAAGCAGTGTACTTGGCTAAGTCAAGTTGCAAAGCCTTAACGCTCTTTGGCAATTCATTTTCGGCAAAGTGACTTCTGATTTGTAAGTCCAGGCTAGAAGCGATGGAACGAATAGATTCGTTTTTTTCGCACTTCTTGACCGCGCCTGAAAGCAATTCGCTCAAAGCAGAATTGCTCTTGACTGCAGGATCGCTGATTAATTCTTCCAGCTTCTCTTTAAATTGTTCATTTTCTTTAGACATTGATTTATTGAAAAACATGATATGCCTCCAAATATTACTCTTGTTTTTCAACCGTAATTGTAGCGCTAAAAGTAAAAAAATAAAGGCTTTTCAGAAAACATTACAAAAAACTACACAAAAAAGCTGATCCCGTAGGATCAGCTTTTCTTAGCTATTGAATTTTTGATAATAAAGCGGATAGAGTGAATCGAACCCTCATCTCCAGCTTGGGAAGCTAGCGTTCTACCATTAAACTATACCCGCAAGATGTTTTTATTGTATCATGTAAATTTGATTTCGCCAAGCCCGTTTTTTAAAAAAGTTGAAAATCACTCCTTTTTTCGCGGTGGTTTAATCTATTTGTTATTTTTGTTAAAATAGTGATAATAGTGATAATAGTACCTGCTTTCGGGCAGCTAAGTGAAAAAGTGAAAAGGACAAAAAATTATGGCTAAAGATATTATTTTAACTGGGGACCGGCCAACCGGTAACTTGCACATTGGCCACTACGTTGGCTCTTTGAAAAACCGGGTTGTATTGCAAAACACCGGCAAGTATGACCCATATATTATGATCGCGGACACGCAAGCCTTGACCGACAATGCCCGCAACCCGGAAAAAATTCGCAACTCCTTGATCGAAGTTGCCCTGGACTACCTGGCAGTGGGCCTTGACCCTGAAAAGTCAACCATCTTTGTTCAGTCCCAAATTCCGGCCCTGTTTGAACTGACTTCTGACTACGCCGACCTGGTAACCTTGGCGCGTCTGGAAAGAAACCCAACCGTTAAGGCCGAAATCAAGCAAAAGGGCTTTGGCGACTCCATTCCAGTTGGCTTCTTGACCTACCCAATTTCCCAAGCAGCAGACATTACTGCCTTTAAGGCTAACTTGGTGCCAGTTGGCGATGACCAAGAACCAATGCTGGAACAAACCCGGGAAATCGTTAGAACCTTTAACCGGACTTATGGCGTTGACGTCTTGGTTGAGCCAAAGGGCTACTTCCCGCCTAAGGGCCAAGGCCGCCTGCCGGGCCTTGACGGCAATGCTAAGATGTCCAAGTCCCTGGGCAACTGCATCTACTTGTCAGATGATGCTGAAACAGTTAAAAAGAAGGTCATGTCCATGTACACTGACCCTAACCACATCCATGTGGAAGACCCAGGCCAAATCGAAGGCAACGTGGTCTTCACTTACCTGGACGTCTTTGATCCAGACAAGGAAACCGTTGCTCAGCTTAAGGAAGACTACCAAAAGGGTGGCCTTGGCGACGTTAAGATCAAGCGCTACTTGAACAAGGTTTTGGAAGCAGAACTGGCTCCAATCAGAGAACGCCGGGAAAAGTACGCCCAAAACATCGATGCCGTTTACGACATGCTGATCGCTGGGTCCAAGAAGGCTAACGAAGTTGCCAACCAGACTCTCGACGAAGTCCGCGACGCTATCGGCTTTAACTACTTTAAGAACCGGGGCTAAAAGATGACCCGGAAACGTATCCCTTGGAAGCAATACTTTATGATGCAGGCCCTGGTTATCGCCCAGCGGTCGACCTGCGACCGGGCCCTGGTCGGCAGCGTCTTGGTCAAAGACAAGCGCATCCTCAGCACCGGCTATAACGGCTCCGTGTCCGGCCAGCCCCACTGCGATGACGTGGGCCACCAGCTGGTTGACGGCCATTGCGTCAGAACCATTCACTCGGAAATGAACAGCTTGATTTCCTGTGCCAAAAATGGGGTTTCAACTGACGGTACCGAAATCTACGTTACCCATTTTCCTTGCTACAACTGCACCAAGCACCTGGTGCAAGCGGGCATCAAGAAGATCAACTATTACTATGATTATCATGACAGTCCTTTAGCGATCGAATTGCTGCGTGATAGTGGAGTACCTTATGAACAGATTAAGCTTGACCGCCAATTCGTCGAGGAGTTGGCACACAAACTTGAAGACGATAGCGAATAGGCTTTTAGCAAGCCTGGCTTTGCTATTGGCATTTTTCACCTTGACCGGGGCCAGCAGCTTTTTTGTCCAAGACAATGCCCACCTGATCAACACGGACACCAAGCAAATCGTTGAAAAGAAAAACGCCAAGTACCAAAAGACGACGGCACACCCCATTATCATCGTTGAGACCTTAAAGCATGCCAAAAAGATCCAGCCAGATGGCTTAAACAAGGCGACCAGAACGGTCTACATCGTCATCAACATCGGCAAAGACGGCAATAAACGGGCTTATCTCTATTCTAGCCGGGACCTGCACAGCCAGTTTACTGCGCAGGTAAGACGGAACATCTTGAGCTACACGGCCGGCAACATCAGCTCAGATGACAGTTTGGCCTTCAACCAGGGTGTCCAAGACCTCTTTCAGATCTGCACGACCCTGGTCGACCAAGGCCTTGACCTGAAAAAAGACTCACAAGATCTGACCAATGAAGAATTGAACCACATCATCAAGCCTGCCGACTTGCGGATTCCGATCATGGTTGCCTTGGGCGTAGTGGTGTTGGCCCTGATCATCTTTTTGCGTCACATCGCCAAGCAACAGGGCCGGTAATCACTAAATCTTCACTTTTTTTGCAAAAAGTGGTTTACAAGTCGGCCAAGAGCGAGTATAGTTTTCTTTGGTAAAAATAAATAAGAGCAAATGAACTGTTAGGTGAGACTCCTACGTGAACACACGCTATCGCCCAGAAACATCCAGAGATGCCAACGGGTTAAATAGAAATTGTCGAAATAAGGCACTTTCCAGGTAGCTAGCATGTGCTTACGTCACGTAGTGTTAAAGCTGAGCGATTAGTCAATAAAGTGGCCTTGTTTGGCAAGCCTCCCATACGATTCGTAAAGGGGGCTTTTTTGTTCGTTTGCAGTGTTGTCATAAGGAGGAAAAACCATGCTCAACAAGTCAATGAACAAAATAGCTAGCAAAGATGCAAAGCGGGTACCAAGAATCGCTTTGGAAAAGAGAAGCGTTACTCTGGCCCAGCTCCACACCAACAGCAATGGCTTAAGCACGGAAGAAGCGGAAGCTGTTAGAGAAAAGACTGGTGCTAACGAAATTGCGAGCAGCAACAAGGATAGCAAGCTAAAGTTTTTAGCAGAAGCCTTTTTAACGCCTTTTACCCTGGTCTTGCTGATTTTAGCCACGATGTCCCTGTTTACCAACTACATCCTGGTGCCCGATGACCAAAAAGATCTCAGTACCGTGATCATCATGGTGGTCATGGTTCTGGTTTCCGGGATTACCTCTTTTGTCCAAAACGTCCGGACCTCTAATGCGGTGCAGTCCCTTTTAAAGATGGTTTCCGTAACCACCAACGTGCGCCGGGACGGCAAGGACCAAGAAATCCCAACCAAGGACGTGGTTGTCGGCGACATCATCAATATTTCCGCCGGCGACATGGTGCCAGCCGATATGAAGCTCTTGTCCAGCACCGACCTTTTCTGCTCATCCAGTTCTTTGAACGGGGAATCAACGCCAGTAGAAAAGAACGCCAACTTTGTCCCAACTCCAGACAAGATGGACAACTACCTGGACTACCCGAACATCTTGTTTGAAGGGACCACGATCGTTTCTGGGTCTGGCAGAGGCGTGGTCTTTGCCACTGGCAGCCACACCATGTTTGGTAAGATGGCTGCTGAAATTGCCAATACCCAGATGAAGGAGACCGCTTTTGACACCGGGATCAAGGACATTTCCAAGCTCCTCTTGACCATGACGGCCATTATCGCTCCTTTAGTCTTCATCATCAACGGCTTGACCAAGGGCAACTGGAGCGACGCCTTGATCTTTGCTATTGCCACGGCAGTTGGCTTGACCCCAGAAATGCTGCCAGTTATCGTGACCACCAACCTGGTTCGGGGCAGCGTGGAAATGGGCAAGCACCAAACCATCGTTAAGAAGATGAACTCCATCCAAAACTTTGGTTCAGCTGACATCCTTTGCACTGACAAGACCGGGACCTTGACCCAAGGGCAGGTCATCTTGGAAAAGCACTACAACCTGGAGATGAGGGAAACTGACCGGGTCTTGAAGATGGCCTACCTCAACTCTTACTACCAAACGGGGATGAAGGACCTGATCGACCGGGCCGTGATCGACGTGGCTGACGATGAATTAGATACTAGCGAAATCCAGCGTGACTACCACAAGATCGACGAAATTCCTTTTGACTTCCAAAGAAGACGGATGAGCGTCGTTGTGGCAAACTCTGATAAAAAGCACGGCGAGCACCTCCTGGTCACCAAGGGGGCAGCCGAAGAAATGCTGGCCGTTTCTTCCCGGGTTGAAATTAATGGTGAAACCCTTCCTTTAACTGAGGAACGGAAAAAGCAGATTTTTAAAGATATCGAAGACTTAAACGACGACGGGATGCGGGTTATCGTCTTGGCCTACAAGGTGGACCCATCCCCAGTTGGCGAATTCACCGTCAACGATGAAAACGACCTGATCGTGATTGGCTTCTTGACCTTCCTGGATCCACCAAAGGAGAGCGCCAAGCACGCTTTGGACAGCCTGCACCGAGACGGCATTACCGTCAAGATCCTGACCGGGGACAACGAAGCCGTTACCCGGAACGTGGCCTTGAAGGTGGGCCTCAACATTGATATGGTCTTCAGTGAAAAAGACTTAGTTGGCAAGAGCGATGAAGAGCTGGCCGACATGGTGGAAAAATGTGACATCTTTGTCAAGCTGTCACCAGAATGGAAGACCAAGATCATTGCCACCCTGCAAAAGAACGGCCACACGGTCGGCTACATGGGCGACGGGATCAACGATGCCCCAGCCATGAAACAAGCAGACGTGTCGATCTCCGTTGACTCCGCCGTTGACGTGGCTAAGGAATCAGCCGACATTATCCTGCTCCAAAAAGACCTCGGCGTTTTGGAACATGCGGTTCGGATCGGTCGCAAGACCCTGACCAATACCATGAAGTATATCAAGATTACCTTATCATCCAACTTTGGGAACATCTTGTCCATCATGGTGGCCTCAATCTTCTTGCCCTTCCTGCCAATGCTGCCACTGCAGCTCTTGATCCTGGACCTGCTCTATGGGACCAGCTGCCTGGCTTTGCCATTTGACAAGGTTTCAGAAGACTACTTACAGGTGCCAAGAGAATGGTCAACCAAGAACATGCCAAAATTCATGTTCTACTTTGGACCAGCTTCATCTATCTTTGACGTCATCACCTTTGCAGTTTTGTTCTTCTTAGTATGTCCAGCCTTAACGGGTGGCTCTTACGCTAGTTTAGATGCCGGTGGAAAAATGCTCTTCATGACCATCTTCCACACTGGCTGGTTTGTGGAATCCCTGTGGACCCAGGAAATGGTCATCCACGCCCTGCGGGACGAACGCCTGCCCTTTATCCAGCAAAGAGCTTCCTTGCCAGTCATGGTTGCCACCTTTGGCGCGGCTATCTTCGGGACCTTCCTGCCATTCTCCAGCGTTGCTAACGCCATGAAGTTTGGCCCGTTAAACGGAGAATTCCTATGGATCGTGGCCGCTTTGTTGCTTTGCTACCTGGTCTTGACCACGATCGTTAAGCACTTCTACATGAAGAAGGAAAAATTCTTGATTTAATTTTAAAAAAGGCTCTTTTGAGCCTTTTTTTGCTGGGGAAATGTTGTGGACGGCTTTATTTACCAGGCTTTTTTGTTGTATGATAGAGAGTAAAGATTTTTTAGGAGACGACGACGATGGCAGAAAACAAGAAAACTTTTTATATCACTACGCCAATTTACTACCCATCCGGCCGCTTGACGATCGGCAATGCTTACACGACGATTGCTGCCGACACCATGACCCGCTACAAGAAGGCGCGCGGCTACGACACCTTCTTCTTGACTGGGACTGATGAACACGGCTTGAAGATTGAGCAAAAGGCTGAACAACTGGGCATGAAGCCTAAGGAATACCTTGACGGCATGGTCAAGGACATCAAGGCCTTGTGGAAAAAGCTGGACATCAACTACGACAAGTTCATTCGGACCACCGACGAAGAACACGTTAAGGCTGTTCAGAAGATTTTTGAAAAATTAAAGGCCTCAGGCGATATCTACCTGGGCGAATATACTGGCTGGTACTCAGTGGAAGACGAAGAATACTTCACTGAAAGCCAATTAAAGGAAGTCTTCCGCGATGACCAAGGCAACGTGACTGGCGGGATTGCTCCATCTGGCCACGAAGTGCAGCTGGTTAAGGAACCTTCTTACTTCTTCAGAATGAGCAAGTATGCAGACCGCCTTTTGCAATACTACAAGGACCACCCAGAATTCATCCAGCCAAATTCCCGGGAAAAGGAAATGGTGAACAACTTCATCAAGCCAGGCTTGGAAGACTTGTCTGTGACCAGAACCACGGTTGACTGGGGGATTCCAGTGCCAAGTGATCCTAAGCATGTCGTTTACGTGTGGATCGATGCCTTGGCCAACTATATCACGGCTTTGGGCTACGGCTCAGACGATGATTCCCTCTTTAAGAAGTACTGGCCAGCTGACGTTCACCTGGTTGGTAAGGAAATTGTGCGCTTCCACACCATTTACTGGCCAATCATGCTGATGGCACTGGACTTGCCGCTGCCTAAGCAAGTCTTTGGCCACGGCTGGGTTTTGATCTACAAGGACAAGATGTCTAAGTCAAAGGGCAACGCCGTTTACCCAGAATCCTTGATTTCCCGCTACGGCCTGGACCCAGTCCGCTACTATTTGATGCGGGCCATTCCATTTGGTGCTGATGGTTCCTTTACCCCAGAAGACTTTGTGGAAAAGACCAACTTTGACTTGGCTAACGACCTGGGCAACCTGCTCAACCGGACCGTTTCCATGATCAACCAGTACCAAGACGGCTTGGTAGCTCCAGTTGCCAAGGAACAAGACAAGTACGGCAAGGACCTGGCAGCCGTTGCCGCTAAGACGGTTCAAGACTACTACGAAAACATGGACCACATGCACTTCTCCAACGCCTTGGAAAATGTCTGGCAACTAATTTCCCGTTCCAACAAGTACATCGACGAAACCACGCCATGGGTTTTGAACAAGGAAGGCAAGACTGAAGAATTGTCCCGCGTCATGAGCAACCTGGCTGAAAGCCTGCGTTTGGTTGCCTTGCTGATTGCGCCAGTGATGACCGAAACCCCAGCTAAGATGTTTACTCAACTTGGCCTTGACTGGAATAACGAAGATCAAAAGACGGCTGAATTTGGCGCCTTTGGCTGGAACCTGCACGTGATTGCCAAGCCAACCCCAATCTTCCCACGTCTTAAGCAAGACGAAGAAGTGGCCTACATCAAGGAAGAAATGAAGAAGGCTAAGCCAAAGAAGCAATCTAGAAGAGAACAAAAGCAAGACGAAAAGCTGATCACCATCGACGACTTTGACAAGGTCAAGATCCAAGTCGGCAAGATCTTGTCAGTTGAACCAGTGCAAGGGTCAAGCAAGCTCTTGATGTTCAAGCTGGACTTTGGTCAAGGAAACGAACGCCAAATCCTGAGCGGGATCCGCAAGTTCTACCCAGACGAAAGCATTCTGCTTGGCAAGAAGGTTTTGGCAGTCACTAACCTTAAGCCGCGCAAGATGCTGGGCCACGAAAGCCAAGGCATGCTCTTGTCTAGCGAAAAAGATGGCGAAGTCAAGCTGGCCATTGTTGGCGATGACCAGCCAGTAGGGGCAGAACTGGGCTAATGAAGATTTTTGACAATCATACCCACTTAAATGACGCGCCTTTTAAGGGCAAGGAAGCTGAATACGTGAAAAGAGCCGCGGACTTAGACGTGGTGGGGATGAACTGCGCTGGGCAAGACCCGCAGATGAACCTGGATGCCTTGAAACTGGCAAGCGAGTTTGCCAATGTCAAGGCCATCATCGGCTACTGCCCAGATGTGGCCAAGGACTACGACCAAAAAGCTGAAGACTTGCTGGTTGAGCAATGCCAAAATGACCAAGTAGTGGCGATCGGCGAAATCGGCCTGGACTATTACTGGGACGAATCGCCAAGAGACGTCCAGCAGGACGTTTTTCGCCGGCAGATTGAAGTTGCGCATGATCTGAAATTGCCAGTCAACGTCCACACCCGGGATGCCTTTGCGGACTGCTACCAGATCCTGAAAGAGGCTAACTTGGAATATGGGGCAGTCTTGCACAGCTACAACGGCGGGCCAGAATGGACGGAAAAGTTTGCGGACTTAAACGTGACTTTTTCCTTCTCAGGGGTCGTTTCCTTTAAAAAAGCGCTCGAGGTGCAGGAATCAGCCAAGATGCTGCCCCTTGACCGCTTCATGGTGGAAACCGATGCGCCATTTTTAACGCCAGTTCCTTACCGGGGCCGGCAGAATGAGCCAGGGTACGTCCGCTACGTGGCTGAGGCCATCGCCAAGTTAAGAGGCGTGGACTTAGAAGTGATCGCGGACGCCACCTTTGCCAATGCAATGAGGGTATATGGATTAAATGCAGAAGAATTTTAATGCTGTCGTCGTTGTCGAGGGCAAGGACGATACGATTCGCTTAAAGCAGTTTTTTCCAGGAATTGAAACGGTCGAGACGAATGGCTCGGCCGTTTCTGATGCCGTTTTAGCCAAGCTGAAAAAGCTGGCCCAAAATAGAGAAATCATCGTGTTAACCGATCCTGACGTTAACGGCGAGCGGATCAGGCGGCTGGTTACAAAAGCCGTGCCTAGCGCCAAACAGGCCTTTATCACTAGGGATGAAGGCCGTCCGGAAAAAGCCGGCAGCTTAGGCGTCGAGCATGCGTCAAAGGCGGCTCTTGAGCGGGCCTTGAGCGACTTGCATGAAGTGGCTCCTAAGCCAGGCATCGACTACGATGACTACCTGGACTTAGGGCTGGCCCTTGGCGGCCATTCTCGGAAGCTGCGCGAAGCAGTTGGAATTAAGTTAGGGATCGGCTATGCCAACTCCAAGCGCTTTTATGAGCGCCTACGGACTTTTGGCATTAGTTTAGAAGAATTAGAAAAAGCAGTTAAGGAGGCAGAAAATGGTCAAGCAGATTCCCATCGCTAGTCCGGTTCGGACCCAGGCGATTGTCAACCGTTACTTTGTGAGAGCCAAGAAGAACTTAGGGCAGAACTTCTTGGTTGATTTAAATGCCGTCCAAGGCATCGCTGAAGCCGCCGGCATTCAAGAAGGCGACCAGGTGATTGAAATTGGGCCAGGGATTGGGTCTTTGACCGAGCAGCTCCTTTTATATGGGGGCAAGGTTTTTGCTTACGAAGTCGATGACTCTTTGCCAGAAATCCTAGAAACGGAATTGCCGCAAAGAATCGACGGTGAGCCACTTTCTAGCCGCTTCAAGTTAGTGCTAAAAGACGTATTGAAGGCTAACTTTGCAGAAGACTTAGCTGGCTTTTTCGACCTGACCAAGCCCGTTAAAGTTGTGGCTAACCTGCCATACTACATCACAACGCCGATCATTTTCAGCCTGCTGGAATCAGGTTTAAACTTCACCAGCTTGACCTTGATGATGCAAAAAGAAGTTGCAGACCGCTTGGCGGCTGGCCCTGGCAACAAGGACTATGGTCCTTTGACCATCGCCGTTCAAACCCGGATGGCGGTTGATTTGGCCCTTAATGTCGGCCATGCCTCCTTCATGCCCCAGCCAAAGGTTGATTCAGCAGTGGTGGTTTTAACGCCGCTCAAGACGCCAGTTGACGTGGGAGACCCGGAAAAGTTTAACCGCCTGGTTAAGCTCTGCTTTGCTCAGCGCCGCAAGACTCTTTCTAACAACCTGAAGACCCTGGTGCCGGACAAGGCAGAGCGAGAAAGTTTGCTGACTAATCTTAAGTTAGACCCGCGGGTGCGGCCAGAGCAGCTAGCGATCAGCGACTATATCGCCTTAAACCAGGCTTTGAATGCTTGACAAATAAAAGAATAAATAGGTAAAACTGTCAATAACTTGGGATAATGTCCCGAAA
>NZ_AZDU01000089.1 GCF_001434815.1 Lactobacillus equicursoris DSM 19284 = JCM 14600 = CIP 110162 | reverse complement strand
TTAAAAAAATCCGATTATTATTTCTAATATCAATCCGAACGCAAAAACATAGACAAGCCATTTCAGTAGTTTGTTCCGATTCATTGGTGTGGCTTGTTTAGAGTCTGTTTTTTTCCCAAAAAGTAATAAACGTGATCGTTCCTTTGTTTCACGGCCAATCACTTTTAGAGTTTTTTTAATGCTGCCTTTTTCCTTCTTATCTTGAACCATTAACGGCCACCTCCAAAGATTGATAGATCAGATGCACTAATCTGCATTGCAAACTGAAGCGTTGTAACGCCTCGAATATTAAAGACACATTGACCTTCTTTTAATTCTGAAATGTCCTTAACGTCCTTGTCACTAATACTTTCCCCGAAGACTTGTTTAATCAGCTGGCGAGCTGATTCATCCTGGTTAAATAGAAAGCGATAAGTCGTACTTTGGAACATGGCCATAACAGCTTTAGACATTTCACCCAACTGGCCATCACTCGATTTATCTGGGAAACAATCAGCTAAATGTTGCGTAGCAACCCAAATTCCACCAAACATTTTTCGAAGTTCTCGACTGAGTTCTGCAAGCTGGTTGATCAACAACACATTTTTACTAGTGACTAGTTTATGAAATTCGTCAATGACAATCGATGAGAATTGGTATTCGTCATTACTCTTAGTATTGTTATCAAATTGATATTTTTGAATTTCCCCACGTTGCATAACCTCATTAGTGATCAAAGCTACCAACGTATAAAATTGAGCGTTATAGGTTGAATCTCCCAAACTGCTCAAGTCCTTCATGTTGAATGCATAGACTTGGCGCTCGAATGAGTAAGATGAATATTGATTAAAAATCTCCCCTCGACTCGTTACCAGGTTGTCTAGCTTCGTAATAAGTTGGTTCATGGCCACGCTATCAGCCGGTGAGTCATCACGATGTTCCTCTAAATAGGCTAAAAAATCAGCTGCCAAAGGGTACTTGTGTGGATCTTGTTGAGTAATCGTGTCCATTGGTAATGCATTTGCATCTATCCAAAATTCATAAAATGGCCGGAGATACTTTTCAAAAAGGTCCATAAGATAATCACCTTGTTCAATATTCTTAGCGATCATGAACGTTGTCTGAATTCGATTAAGATTCGTATCGAAGGAGGCTTGCTCAAGGATTTTTCCAGACGTCTCATCAACATTGGCCGCAAAAATTTGAAACCAGTTAACTGGCAAGTATCGGGCGTTAACAGACTCACCACCAAGCTCTTCAGCTAAACGGACACCCTCTTGTCCATCTAAAAACAAGTAGCTGTAATTGCCAACCAACGTATT
The DNA here is from genome assembly GCF_001434815.1 of Lactobacillus equicursoris DSM 19284 = JCM 14600 = CIP 110162. Taxonomy (GTDB): domain Bacteria; phylum Bacillota; class Bacilli; order Lactobacillales; family Lactobacillaceae; genus Lactobacillus; species Lactobacillus equicursoris. Next base: position 982 of record NZ_AZDU01000089.1, on the reverse strand, counting down.
CTTTTTAGCTTCAAACTTAATAGCAGTGGTTTTCCCATAGCCTTGACCACCCACGATAATGCCGTTATAAGATTTACGCTCTTTATCTTTATGAAAAGTATCCAGGCACACAATACCGGTTTCGCTATATAAGGCATATCCTGTGTACATACCGGTTGGATCAATTAATTGGGAGTAGTTAAACGGATAACTACCAGCAAGCGAGAGACCACGCATTTCTTGCCCTTTTCGTGGCCGATTATCATTTTGAACTGCAAAAGGATCAAATAGCCCTTTTACTTCATCATCGATTTCATCAACGAATGAAATTGCGTCAAATGATCGCTTTTGAAATTTCTCGCGAACACGTTCAGCCGCAGAAATTACTTCTTCCCTGGTAGGTTCAAAAACATAAATACGAGTGTGTAGTTGTTTCATAGTTTCTTCACCACTAGTAATTGCTTCAGCGGATTCTTTAACACTATTGTAGTTAATGGCTGCTTCAGTCTTATCTTGAAAGTTGCGCGCCTTTGTCATTGCATCACTATGTTCTGTAATGGCCGAATTGAAATTCTTACGAGTACCCTTACCATCAGTATTAACCGTTTTGACATCAGCAGTGACCAGATACTTTGAGTTTTGAAACACATCTTGACCCCAGAAAGCATCGTTTGTAACACGGTACTTATACAAATGAAGCACCTTCAGATACCCGTCACCATATCGGATAATTTCATTATCTGCCTGGGACACGCCACCTTGTGGTTGAATTTGTGACAAAAAGATTGGGTCATATTCATGTTTATCAACGATTTCTTGAGCGCCTTCCGGTCGTCCAACAGTGTCGCTACCAACATAGAGGTCACTTGGAACTGTCACAGTACCAGGGTTGTGCAACTTAAAGATTAATCTAACTTTATCAGCTAAAGATACCTGGCTTAACGCAAAATATGAACCTGAATAGTCCAATATATTCTCACGTAAGTGATCTAAATCGTCCTGG
>NZ_AZDU01000088.1 GCF_001434815.1 Lactobacillus equicursoris DSM 19284 = JCM 14600 = CIP 110162 | reverse complement strand
CTTCGACGCAAGCAGCGGCGACCTCGCTGCCGTGAACAAGGGTGCCAAGTACGGCGATCCAATCAAGGTCAACGTTTCAGCTGCCCTGAAGTGGGTAAAGAATTTATAATTAAAAAAAGTCTAACTATGATAGTTAGACTTTTTTCCTGGATCATGTAATCAAGTTTGTGAATGTAAAAGAATAATTAGGTGAATCTAATGGGAAAAAAGATCAAGCACTTTAAGTCAAAGAAAAGTTTATTGACTGGCTTAGCGGTTTTGACGGCGACCACGGGTTTAGCTTATGGCAACCAGGTTAAGGCTGATACGACCGATGCAGCGCAAGCAGAAGCTAAGACGGTTCAAGAAGACAAGACAAATGCTGTGCAAAGCGGCCAAACTGCAGAGGCTGCGGCTAAGACTGACAGCCAAGACCAAAGTCAAAAGACGGCTGCTGAAGCTGACCAAACTACCAAGGCTAGTGAGACTGTGCCTTCTGTCCAAAGTGCTAATCCGCAAGCAGCTAAGGCTGGTCAAGCAACGCAGGCCGTTACCGCTATGCAGACCAAGACGACTACCCAAGCTAAGAAGAGTACTTTTGTCACCGAAAAGGGCAAGACTTCTTACTACGATGCAAATGGTCAGGTTGTTAAGAGCAAGTACTTCAGTGCTAATGGTAAGAACTACTATGCGGATTCAACCGGCGCCATTGCTAAGAATACGGTTAAAAAGGTTAATGGGATTACTACCCGTTTTGGCAAAGATGGTGCCGAAAATGATGGCTTAGACCATAGCCAGCTGCTCAGAGACCAAATCGAATTCCAAACCGCGACTAAGTTAAAGGGCAAGGTTAAGTACGACTGGACGGAAAGCAAGGATAAGTTCCAAGAATCCGCAGCCCACGAAATGGCGCAGCTTTTGGCGCAAAAGAGCGTCAACAACGACGACAAGGTTATCTCTTCTTTAATGGAGAAAAATTCATCAATGCCTGGTAAGGTTTTGGCTAGTGTTGTGATGGATGTCAGCCAAAAGAACCTGGATGCCAAAGCTGTAACTAGCGCTTTGCTGGCTAAGCTGGGTAAAACTGATGCTGCTAATGCCGTACTAGGTGCTGGCTACTACGATGGCACGGCTGCTGCCTTACTGTACAAGGTGGAACAAGTGGCCAAGGCTGAACAAGCAACTTCTAAGCTTGATCCAGAAATTACTGCTGTTTACAGTGATGCCGGCAAGGTCAAGAACTCAATTACTAACAAGATGAGCGATAGTGACCAGACTGCCTTAGTTAATGGCGTTTCTGCTAACTTGTTCACTGGCGATAAGGGGACGGTCATCAGCCAAGATGTGCTAAAGGCAATTTTTGCCGGACTGTACGGCGACGATACTGCCTACAACGGCCAAGCTGATTATGTTGACAATAGTGGCAAGACTTACCACTACCAATACTGGCAAGTAGGAAAGGATAGCGCGGAAAAACTAGCTAACTTCTTGAAGCTGAACAGCGGCGTCAAGTACGGCGACACCATCAAGGCGCAATTTACTGCGACCTTGGTTGCTGGCAGCGGTCAAAAGACCCAGGCAGTGGATGAAACGCCAACTAGCAAGAAGACCAGCGATGAAATTACGGCTGCCTACACGACCGGTGATGAAACGGGCCTGCGCTATGAAAGCGTCAAGGTAGAAAAGATCCCTGGCATGAAAGACGAAATGGCCCGCGGGGTAGACATTTCTACTTACCAAGCCATGGCTAATGCCGGTGTTAAGTTCTATGACTTTGACGGCAAGGAAGCCGACCTCTTTAAGGTTTTGGCTGATGCCGGCGTCAACTGGGTACGTCTTCGTCTTTGGAATGACCCATACAACGCTGAAGGCTTAGGCTATGGCGGCGGCAACACCGATGAGGAAACGCTCATCAAGACCGCACAAAAGGCCAAGCAATACGGGATGAAAGTCCTTTTGGACTTCCACTACTCCGACTTTTGGGCTGACCCACAAAAGCAGATTTTGCCAAAAGCTTGGAAGAACCTGTCACAGGCTGAATTAAACAAGTCAATCTCCCTTTACACGCAAAAAGTTTTGACCGATCTGAAGGATGCTGGCGTTAGCCCAAGTATGGTCCAAATCGGCAACGAAATTACCAAGGGTGCTTTTGGCATCACGGCTGGTCAAAGACACAATGGCTCATGGAGCGAACTTTGGCAAGGCAACGATGGCAAGTTGATTGCTTCTTACCTGGCAACGGCTGCTAAGGCAGTTAGAAAAGCTGACTCCAGCGCCAAGATTGCCGTTCAATTTGAATCACCAGATGTAAATAAGTACCGGTCTCTGATGACGGTTTTGAAGAACAGCGGGGTTGACTATGACTACCTTGGTACTTCTTACTACCCATTCTGGGGCAGTGACAGCAACAATCCATCAAACTTGCTTAAGGTTGAACAGATGGCCCAAAAGGAATTTGGCAAGCGCGTTGTTGTCATGGAAACCAGCTGGCTGAATAATGTCAATGACTCAGATGGCACTGGCGACAACATCGGTTATGCACCAAGTGACTACGCAGTAGGTCCACAAGGGCAAGTCGATGAAGTGACGGCTTTGTACAAGGCTTTGGTTGCCGGCAACGGCGTTGGCGCCTTTTACTGGGAACCAGCTCAAATTGCGGTAAGAGCAGGTTGGAACAGCTGGAACTACAACAAGATGATGGCCAACGTCTACGGCACTGGCTGGGCATCCAAGTACGCTATTGGCTATGCTCCAGATGACGAAATGTACTGGAACGGCAAGGAAACTTGGGGC
>NZ_AZDU01000087.1 GCF_001434815.1 Lactobacillus equicursoris DSM 19284 = JCM 14600 = CIP 110162 | reverse complement strand
AATTGAAAGGTTCCATCCGGTATAAACCGATGCTAGCTCGTAAATGATATTTATGCCAAATACGCTGTGCAGCAGCCAATTCTTTTTACCGGGGCGGAGATAAAGAGCAATGAAGTACCCGATCCCAACTCCGAAGATATACTCAAATGCTTTGATGAAGTGAAAAAGTCGATCGGTATTAGGCGGACTATTAATCAGATAAACCGAAAGCCAGTCGAATAAATTGTATAGAAGCAGACTTCCTAAGACATGATAGCTATAGATCTTGAAGCGCCTGGGATGGTGCTGGTCAAATAAAACCAGGATAAAAATCGCGATTAAGAATAAGGTAATTATTATATCTAAAGAAGTATAGTAGTCTAAAAAACTATTAGAAAGTTGTGCCATTACGGCAGTTGCATGCATGATTGCGACCTCCCTCGATAAATATTTTACCATATAAAAATGGCGTATCTTCATCCGGGAGATAACAAAAAGCTTATATAATATAAAAAACGGAGATTTCTCTCCGTTTACCGTCTTCTGCGGTCATGTTTAGGATCCATGTAATACTTGCGCTTATCATTATACATCCTTTGGTCTGCGATGATCATCAACTCTTTCATATTGCCATTAGGGTTTTCTTGAGAAAAAGCCATCCCAGCAGCCAGGCTGACTTTGAGCTGGAGATTTTGATTCGCACGTTGCTCCTCTTTTGAAAGTTTTTCTAGAAGCTCTTGCCCTCTATCTTCGCTCCCATAAACGACTACGGCAAATTCGTCCCCGCCTGTCCGGTAGCAAGGATTGCCGACAAAAGTCTTCTGGATAATTTGGGCAGCTGACTTGATCAAGATGTCCCCTGCCGCATGGCCATAAGTATCGTTAACATGCTTGAGACCATTGATGTCGATGGAAAAGGCAGTTAGCTGTCTTTCTCTTAATGGGGATGCGTCATTTTTGAGCAAAGCTTCATAGGCATAGCGGCTCTTCAGGCCGGTCAAGGGATCAGTTAGGATGATCCTTTCTTTTTGGTTAATGGTTTGGTCACTGGTCTCTAAATCGATAATTTGGTAGTCGAGAATGAGGATGGTGAAGGCGATGTTGATGGTTAAACCGGCGGTCCGGATGTAGCCGTCAGATAAGTCTTGAGTCAAAACGCCAGCAGCTACAAAAACGAACATGTAGGCGATGAAAAACTTGCTACCGAGTGAAATGCTTTTACTATATAAGGTTAGTGCCTTGGCAACATAGATCAAACAGACGACCCAGCAAAAGGTGAAAAAGGAGTGGTATGATCCATGATGAAGAAGATTATATGGCCCAAGCCTAAAGCACCAGCCAGTAAAGATTGAAGCAATTTCAAAGATCGTATTGGCAACTACGACGCTAAGTAAGATTTTTGGACACTTAAACTGCCTAAGCATTCTAATCACAAAGCAGCAAAAGACAGGTGGGAGGATGTAAGAAATTGCCTTAGCCGTGAGGTGCAACAAGTCACTGTTGTCGACAAAGGTCAAAATAACTGAAGCCCAATCTGCAACATTATATATCAAAAGCAATATTAGATTGAAATTACAAAGAATTTTCTTCTGGTGACTATAGTGGCGATTATTTGAGATTAGAATAATCATGCCGAACAGACTGAGTTCAAGCACGGCGATGATCGCTGTGTAATGGCTTAAATACAATTGCGATAAAGGCCGCATTCCAATCTTGTTGATCATAGTTTCACCTTCCATCTAAGCTTATTATACCGCATGTTGTTACCGCTATCTCAATTAATTAAAGTTAACTAAGTAAGAATCTGTTCTTGTGAACAACTGCAAAAATCTATTGTTTAGTAACAATACAGAATTTAGATAACTTTGCTGCATCGGCAATTGACAGACCCTATGGTTTGGACCATAATTTTGGTAATGGTAAATGTGATGCATATCTATTTAAAGTTAAAGTGAGGCAAAAATGGAATATCTACAATTTTATGACGGCAGCAAGGTACCAGTTTTAGGCTTTGGGACATACAAGATTGATCCGGCAGATACCAAAGAGGCTGTGCTTAATGCCTTAAGCAGCGGCTACCGCTTGGTGGACACGGCGCAGGACTACGAAAATGAAGCGGAGGTTGGTCAGGCTGTGCGGGAATGCGGCATCCCTCGCGACAAAGTTTTTGTCACGACCAAGCAAGATGCTGGCGGCTATGAACGCGCTAAGAAAGATATCGACGGTTCCCTTCTAAAGGCTGGCCTTGATTACTTCGACCTAATGATCATCCACTGGCCAACTGGTGAAGATGTTGGCACTTACCAGGCACTGGAAGAAGCGGTAAAGGCAGGCAAGCTTCGTTACATCGGAGTTTCCAACTTTAACATTCGTCAGCTAGAAGACTTGATGAAGCAAACGTCCATCAAGCCTGTTGTTAACCAGATTGAAACCAGCGTTTACAACCAGCAGGTTAAGCAGCATGACTGGCTGACTAAACAGGGCATTATCCATGAAGCCTGGAGTCCTCTGGCCAGCGGTCCAAAGGAAATGATGAGTGATCAGGTATTGCAAGAAATTGGACAAAAATATGGCAAGACCGCCGTTCAAATTGCCCTGAAGGTCTTGGTGCAAGAAAAGGTTTGGACCATTCCGCGGTCAGTAAACCCAGAGCACATTAAGGATAATATTGACTTGTTTGACTTTGAACTGAGCGATGATGAAATGGCTGCCTTACGCAAGCTCGATAAGAAGCAATGGTGTGGTTGGCCGAAGGAAATGAGCGAAGATGTCAATGGTAACCCCTTACTGAAGTAAGGGG
>NZ_AZDU01000086.1 GCF_001434815.1 Lactobacillus equicursoris DSM 19284 = JCM 14600 = CIP 110162 | reverse complement strand
GTTGATAGATACCGCGCTATTGGGTGCTTACTAAGCAACTTATTAACCAGCTTCTTTGACTTCTGATAGATTGAAGTTCCAACGCCATAAGTTATACCGCCTACAACTACTGCACCAGTTATTGTTATGGCAACTTCACCAAAGCCTGGTACGAAATATATACTTGCAAGAGCAGGAGCAAACTTGGAATCACTTAAACTACGTTCCGAATACTGACTCGTATTTGGTTGAATCGTAAAATCAACTGTATCACTACTTGTAGCACCCGAAATATTTTGACTGCTATCTTGTTCTTCTGTGCTTACAGTCTACGAGGACTAAATCAGAATATACAAAAAGATCGTCAAGCCACTTGGGTGGAATGACGATCTTTATTTTTGCAAGTTACTTGTAGCGGGAAGGCAGGGTGAAGTACTTGTCCATGTTATAACCATAGACTTGCGGGTACACGTACACTTTGCCCTTCTTCAAGACAAAATTCATTTTCTTCAAGTTAGTTGACTCAAAGTAGATAGTGCCAGCTCCAAACTTTTTAGCCCCTTTGACCAGCTTCTTCTTAATACTTGCTTTGCTGCCTTGCGCAACATCATATACAGTCAACTTCTTACCGCTTTTAAGAGAGTAGGTCCAACTGCCAATGTTGTCTTCTGCAACGCCACCGGCCCACCATTTCATTTCGCTCTTAAAAGAGACGACATTATTCTTGTTGTAAGTGATCTTGGCAGTAGTGGCATCGTAATAGCTCAAGTTCTTAAAGCCGTTATTGGCTCCATCTTTTGCGTAGTTAAACAATTGCTTTGCATTCTTTTTCTCAGCAGCAAGGCTCTTTTTTATGTCCTTGTTGATCTTCTTGATCGCGGCAGAGCTGCCCTTCAGTTGCGGCAACTGGTAAGAAAAAGTTGCCTTCATACCATGCTTGTACTTTTTAACCGTCCGGTACTGCTTGATCGTGTACTTAGCTGAGCTGGCTTCTGCCTTGGGAGCTGCCACCAGACTAACTGCCGCAGCCGCGACAAGCGCACCAGTAATTACCCATTTCTTCATAAGCTCGTTCCTCGTATATTTGAAACAAATATTACTCTCCCATATTGTACTACTGAAAGCAATTTTAAAAAATCTATCTTACGAAAAAACGTCAGACCTCACATGGGAAATCTGACGAAACTTGTTTTATCGACTTTTCCAAAAATCATCGAAGAGAATTAGTCTAACTCTTTGGCTTTCAGCCAGTTCTTTAAAAGAAAGGCTGCTCTCTTTAGCAAAGAAATAGAGGTGGATTTTCGTGATGCCGAATTTGAACTAAGCAGTGCCGCCCGGCTCCGCAAGGTATCTAGTATTTGCGGACTAAGCTTCTCTGCCTTGCACCACTTGCATTCAACAATAATTGCTTCTTTTTTGTCATAACTCACGGCAACCAAATCGACGTCATCTTGCCGCTTAAGGGTAGGATTGTAGCCCCACCAGCTGCTAATTTCCTGCGGGTCGAAGGGGAGGTCGTCTTGTCTCCAGGTCCATTCCCTGCAGGCTTTTTCAAAAACTGGTCCTAAAAAGTTTGGTAGATCCGCCATGATTCTGGTCAAGAGACCGCTTGTCTGATTAAGTGAAATCGGACTTTAGTGGCCTAAAACCTGGTGCTGCATAAAGGACATCGAGAATCCGCAAAGAATCAGCATGATATTGTCGTACTCTTTAAAAAATGTGGTCGATGGCAAACTGAAGAAGGGGCGCGCTTTGGCTGGCACTCTATAGAAGTTGGACTACGCCGTAACTAATTGTATATAAAAAAGATCGACATGATCCACGAATTGTGGACTGACGATCTTTTTGTGTCGGATATTTACTTGTAGCGGGAAGGGATGGTGAAGTGGGAGTTATAGTAGATAGGCGGGTTATGGTGTGTGAATTCATAATTCAGAGGTTCAATAATATTTGGGTACAAGTAAACTTTACCGCCCTTTAAGTAATAATTAAGACGTACATCGTAAAAGGTATTTGTTCCCGGAACTTTGCCACCTAACATATCAAAATAGATAGTTTCACTCTTTTTAATTTTAAATTTTTTCGTCGCGCCAGCTATCAACTGCTTCCGAACGCTTGATTTGCTGCCTTTGGCAATATCTGCAATGCTCAATCTTTTCCCATTTTTAAGCGAGTAGGTCAAGCCCCCAATAACATGATAGGGTATTTTTTTATTCTTATCTTGAGCGCCAGCCCACCAGTTGTGGTCTACTTTAAATGAAATGATGCCGTTCTTATTGTAGGAAACGCTTGTTTTCGTAAGGTCATAGCAAGTGTCTTTTATGGCACCGGCCTGTTTGGAATCGTATTGTTTAGCACAGTAGAAGACAGTCTTTGAATCCTTCTTCTCGCTACTGTAGATCTTCTTCAAGTCCTTGTTGATCTTTTTAATGGCTGCCGATTTTCCTTTAAGTTGCGGCAAGTTATATGAGAACTTTGCCTTTACCCCATTTTTGTACTTCTTATTTATCTTGTACTGCTTAAAGGAAACCTTGGCAGACTTTGTAGTACTTCTTGCTTGTACCTTTGGACTAGTTGCCAGGCCTGCTAGTGTAGTTAATGCAAGCACACTGGCCACAATTAATTTCTTCATAGTTTTCTCCTTAACATTGATGAAGTAACCGATTTCAAACATATTTTACCACTAAAAAGAAAATATGAGAAGAAAAAATAGATGTTTTTTATCAGACTATCATGACAGACACCTAGCTGTTATGAGGTGTCCTACAATTGTTAGACATAAGCATCTAACGATTGTGGGGTATTTTTATGACC
>NZ_AZDU01000085.1 GCF_001434815.1 Lactobacillus equicursoris DSM 19284 = JCM 14600 = CIP 110162 | reverse complement strand
TCTTTTGCCCAGTTGAGTAAGATCATGAGCAACACCTAAGCCGGGTGAGGTCCTCAGTTAATCAGCCTCCGCCATGGCCTGGGGCACGATCACTTCAGCGGAAAAAGTGCCGTCTGTACATTCCAGGGTTAACCGTCCCTTTGCCAAAAAGGGGCCAACCGCCGCTGAATGGTTCATTTTTCCGTTTGAATGGTCAAATCGGTTAAAAAAGCCCCGGCTTTTTGCTATAATAGGTTCGCTGCTGTAGCTCAGGAGGTAGAGCACCGCCGTGGTAAGGAGGAGGTCGCCAGTTCAAATCTGGCTAGCAGCTTAATTTAGTCGAAACAAGTTTAAATAAACAGAAATAAATCGCAACAAATGGCGATTTGACGCAGTTTTCGTTAGTAAATCAGTAACGAGAAAAAAGTCAAAAAAATAGTCGAGTGTCACACAAAAATTTTGTGTGACACAACCAAAGGTAACTGGCTGCGCTTACCTGCATTAAATTGCTATAATATAAGCAATATTTTATTCTTTGAAGGTGCAAGATACAGGAAAATTCTATCAACTGGCAGGTTAAGAAGCGGAAATTTATTGAATCTTGCAATACAGTCTCAACTTTCTTGGCCAGCTTCATCGTGATCATGGCGGCGCTCGAGACGGCTTCGCCAGCCTTTATTTTTTAAGAAATCGGCTTTGAATTTTATGACGTCCGCTATTTCTGGTCTCATGTCTGTATAGTTTTTTGTTAACTTATCTAATCTTACTCATTCGCTACTTTTTAAAAAGGCACCCTGATCAAGGCAGACCGGGCCCTCTATGTCGTTAAGCAGCATGACAAAAATGACTGCTTGTCTTACCAGCCCTGGATGGATAATGCCGCTAAGCGCAAGGCTAATCTCACTTCTAGAGACATGCTGGCCAATTTGCCAATTGCCTTTTTGATCTGCACCAGTCAAGGCGACTGGGAGATTATTTTTTCTAACCAAAACTTGCCCAGTCTTCTTGGCTATGCCAGCTTCGGCGACTTGATGAAGGCAACGGGCGGCAAGGTGACGAACCTGGTTTACCCAACTGACCGGTCTCTGGTTGAGCAGAAGATTACGGCTGACTTAGCTAATGGCCAAGTCCAGCCTTTTTTCTGTCAGAGCCAATTGGTCAAAGAACCGGGTTATGGACATATTTTCTACGTGGCCTTGTCCGCGATGTATTCAAGATAAAAGTCAAATAGTTTTGCCTATAAGAGAACTGGTATAAACATCAGTTCTCTTTTTTCTTGTCTTTTTAATCTGAAAGTTTATAATGAAACAATAGTCAAAATTTGTAATCACGATCAAAATCTATTTTTCTGGAGGGCGCAATTGAAGAGAGAGCTAATTATCAACTACGTTAAAGAGAACCTGGCCGACGAAAGAACGGGTCACGACTATTACCACGGGCTGCGGACGGCCAAATTGGCTGAGGGGATGCTGCTGAAGGACCAGCCAGACGCTAGCCAAACGAGCCGGGACATTGCCTTTACTGCAGCCATGGTCCACGACACCATTGATGAAAAGGTCTGTGCTGATCCGGACCGGGTTTTGGCTGAATTAAAAGAGCTCTTTGCCCAGGCAGGTCTGGACGAGGAAGCCCAGGATAACATCTTTTTCACTATCGAGCACATGTCTTTTTCCAAAAATATCGAGCACCGCTACCAATTGTCGCTAGAAGGGGAGTACGTGCAAGATGCCGACCGGCTGGAATCTTTAGGCGCAATCGGCATTGCCCGGGCCTTTGTTTATAGCGGCAAGCACGACGACAAGATCTATGATCCCGAGATTAAGCCAGCTAAGCTAGTGGACCATGACCAATACCGGAACCATGAAGAGACGACCATCAATCACTTTTATGAGAAGCTGTTCAAGTTGGTTGACTTAATGAACACCAAGGCGGCCCAAGCCGAAGCCGTTCGTCGGACGGACTACATGCATGAATTTGTCGACGAATTTTTGCAAGAATGGAATTTAGACTAACTTTTGTCTTTCTTAGATTAGAAATATCTTGAACTTGGTTTATGATTTTGCCGACCCAATCTCCTTCCCGGATCTGTTTACGTCTACCAACTCAGAAAACGATGGGAAGTGGAAGAACAGCACTTACGACAAGCTGATTGCTGATTCCAAGACCACCTCGTCAACGGCAAAGCGCTGGAGCGACCTGTCTAAGGCAGAAAACATTCTCTTGAATGATGCCGGCGTGATTCCGCTATACTACAGCACTAGTTCGGCTTTGATCCGGACTAGCGTTAAGGGCGTAATCCAAAACCGCGGTACGTGGAACTTCAAGAATGCCTATATCGCTAATTAAGCTAAAAAGAATCGAAGAAATTCGCTTCTTTTTCTTTTACTCTAATAGAGAAATTATTCTTAATAAGTTCTAGGGATCTTCTACTTTTTCTAGCGAACAAATCATTAAATATTAAACAAGAGTTCATTTTTTCATCAAATTGTCTTGAAATCGATTAATTTTCTAATTATAATTAAATCAGCATTAAAGGGGACTAGCGCGCTTTTAAGGCGCCGGCCCCCTTTGTCATGAAAAAATGTGCAAAAGGAGAAAATCAATTATGAAGTTTACTAAAGCCTTTAGCGTTGGTGCTACTGTCTTGGCATCAGCTGCTCTCTTGGCCGCTTGTGGTGGTTCCTCATCATCCAAGTCCTCACCATCAAAGAAGACCTTGAACTGGATGGTTGCTTCTGAAATTCCAACAATGGACTTGTCCAAGGCAACTGACTCAACCTCATTCAACCAACTTTCCAACACCATGGAAGGTCTTTACCGTTTAGGCAAGGGCTCAAAATTGGAAAAGGGTCTGGCTACTAGCGAAAAGGTTTCAAAGGACGGTAAGACTTACACTTACACTTTGCGCAAGTCC
>NZ_AZDU01000084.1:801-2941 GCF_001434815.1 Lactobacillus equicursoris DSM 19284 = JCM 14600 = CIP 110162 | reverse complement strand
TTACGGCCGCCGTTTACTGGGGCTTCAATTCTGGGCTTCGCTTACGCTAACTCATCCTCTTAACCTTCCAGCACCGGGCAGGCGTCAGCCCCTATACGTCATCTTTCGATTTTGCAGAGACCTGTGTTTTTGATAAACAGTTGTTTGGGCCTATTCACTGCGGCTGACCTGACGGTCAGCACCCCTTCTCCCGAAGTTACGGGGTCATTTTGCCGAGTTCCTTAACGAGAGTTCACTCGCTCACCTTAGGATATTCTCCTCGACCACCTGTGTCGGTTTACGGTACGGGTAGTTTATTTCTCACTAGAAGCTTTTCTTGGCAGTGTAACATCAGGAACTTCGCTACTTAATTTCGCTCCCCATCACAACTTGTCCTTATAGAATCAAGCATTTCACTCAACTCAAGACTCGTTGCTTAGACACACATTTCCAGTCGTGTGCATTCCTTAGCTTCCTGCGTCCCTCCATCGTTCAAACAAAATAAACTAGTACAGGAATCTCAACCTGTTGGCCATCGACTACGCCTTTCGGCCTCGCCTTAGGTCCCGACTAACCCTGGGAGGACGAGCCTTCCCCAGGAAACCTTAGTCATACGGTGGATCAGATTCTCACTGATCTTTCGCTACTCATGCCGGCATTCTCACTTCTAAGCGCTCCACTAGTCCTTACGATCTAGCTTCATTGCCCTTAGAACGCTCTCCTACCGCGGACACTTACGTGTCCACCCACAGTTTCGGTATTATGTTTAGCCCCGGTACATTTTCGGCGCAGCGGCACTCGACTAGTGAGCTATTACGCACTCTTTAAATGGTGGCTGCTTCTGAGCCAACATCCTAGTTGTCTGTGCACCGCCACATCCTTTTCCACTTAACATAAATTTTGGGACCTTAACTGGTGATCTGGGCTGTTTCCCTTTCGACTACGGATCTTATCACTCGCAGTCTGACTCCCGGAACTAAATCGATGGTATTCGGAGTTTATCTGAATTCAGTAACCCATGACGGGCCCCTAGTCCAAACAGTGCTCTACCTCCATGATCCATTATTCCGAGGCTAGCCCTAAAGCTATTTCGGAGAGAACCAGCTATCTCCAAGTTCGATTGGAATTTCACCGCTACCCACACCTCATCCCCGCCATTTTCAACTGACGTGGGTTCGGTCCTCCAGTGTGTTTTACCACACCTTCAACCTGGACATGGGTAGGTCACTTGGTTTCGGGTCTACATCTATATACTCATTCGCCCATTTCAGACTCGCTTTCGCTACGGCTCCAGCTTTTCACTTTAACCTCGCATATAAACGTAACTCGCCGGTTCATTCTACAAAAGGCACGCCATCACTCATTAACGAGCTTTGACTAATTGTAGGCACACGGTTTCAGGATCTATTTCACTCCCCTTCCGGGGTGCTTTTCACCTTTCCCTCACGGTACTGGTTCACTATCGGTCACTAGGGAGTATTTAGCCTTGGGAGATGGTCCTCCCGGATTCCGACGGAATTTCACGTGTTCCGCCGTACTCAGGATCCAGAACGGAGGTTAAGTTGTTTAATCTACGTGGTTATCACACTCTTTGACTCAGCTTCCCAGCTGATTCGATTACAACTTAACTTGGTAACTCCAATGTTCTGTCCTACAACCCCAAGAAGCAAGCTTCTTGGTTTGGGCTCTTCCCCGTTCGCTCGCCGCTACTTAGGGAATCGATTTTTCTTTCTCTTCCTGCAGGTACTTAGATGTTTCAGTTCCCCGCGTCTACCTTCACTAAGCTATGTATTCACTTAGTGATAATACCCGACTAAAGGTATTGGGTTCCCCCATTCGGAAATCTCCGGATCAAAGCTTACTTACAGCTCCCCGAAGCATATCGGTGTTAGTACCGTCCTTCATCGGCTCCTAGTGCCAAGGCATCCACCGTGCGCCCTTTATAACTTAACCTAACTTTACCGATGGTAAAGGGTTATTATTTGAGTTTAGCGATATGAACTAATTCATATTTCTTTTAAAAAACTCTTTAAAACGCAATGTTTTCTCGGCTTTTAAAACTAATATATTACTTATTATCCAGTTTTCAAAGAACAAAGTTTGAGAGTAGACCTCTCAAAACTAAACAAAGTTTCGACTTCGCAAATGTACAAGGCTTTCC
>NZ_AZDU01000083.1 GCF_001434815.1 Lactobacillus equicursoris DSM 19284 = JCM 14600 = CIP 110162 | reverse complement strand
AATTCAAAGCAGATGATCGAAGAAATAGAAGGTTTAAATCAACCTTCACAAGTAATGTTATCTGTTTACAAATTAATTTTTGAGAAGCAAAAAATGGTAGCAAACTGCTACCGTTTTTCAATACTTGCTAATTTTTAAAGTCGTTAATAATAGTCTTTAAAACAATTTTCTCCAATTGCGCATTTGTGAAATTAACGTTGGACTGTGCCATGTTGATTAATTCAAGCTGTAGGCTATTTTTGTTTTTGTAATACCAAATCAACTTATCAATTTTTTCTCTAAGTTCGAAAACGAACTCCGAGTACGACACTGTTTTTCTATCAAACTGACTAAACAGGATTAACAACAATGCTTGTTGCTGATATCTTAGCCGATCCGAATTTCTAAATTTTGGACTTAAAAGCAAATCAAAGCTACTTTTTGAAATCAATTTTTTTAGAGTAAATCGTAATGCATAGAATACAATTTCTTCTTTATCAAAAAGAAAGTTTGCCCAGTCATCTTTGCCTGCAAGACTAGCGAGAGCTGCTTTGTAACTCTCATTATTAATAACATTGTCATGCTTTAGCGAAATTAATAAACTGTCATCTTCAAATCTTTTTTCAAAAGATTGAAACCTCCTTTCTTTAAAAGCTGTATTCATAACGTCTTCGTAAAGTTGCTGATTAGGAGCCTTACATTTAACATATTTTGTTAACAACAAATTTTTGATTGCAAGTTTGGTGATTTCGTTGCTCAAAATTGAGCATTGACGTCAATATCCTCCTCTTATACAGTAGGCCCCCCCGGGAAAAGTTTAATCGATTTTTCCGTTCAATTGGGGAATGCTCTTTTTTGCCTGACTAACAAAAAGGAAGTGGTTGGCCTGCCTTTTTCAGAAATTTTTTAATAGCTAACTTCCACTTTTTTACAACCTCTTTGACATTTAAACCAATATTTTTCAAGTCAAACTTTAACTCAAAAAATCACCCAAAAGGCTGATATATCAAATGACGAAATACTTCGAATTGTAATTTGTGGAAAGTTAACTTAAATTTCTCAAAACAAAGATATCATTGTTAAACGCATTGTTGTTGATTCTCCTTTTTTGCCCAACTAATTGAAAAAGAGCCTTGAGATTACTCTCAAAGCTCTTCAATCTTGTACTTTTGGTTTATCTTTTCTCCGGATCCTTAACTCTAACCTTCTTTTGATTTAAGAGCAATTCGGACAGCCACTGGGCAAACGCAGCGTTAATCGTCTTCTTTTTTGACAATACCTCTGGATCTGGGTCTACACTATTATGGCCTTCACCACTCACCCAAGTCCAACCAATTGATGCTGGCACAAGATGCCCATAAGTAACAGTTGTTTTATCAATCGCATCCCATACGTTTGCGGGCGCTTCATTCGTCGGACAAAAGTAAGCCTTTACAACGTACCTCTTACCCTCTGGTATGCAGAAAAAACAGCCATACTTAACCTTTTCTGGATTCCCGAAGATAATGCAAGCATACGCTAGTTGCCCAAGTTTCTTGGCCCTCTTTACAGCTAGCTTGGATTTAGCAATTTTCTTGGTTTTCTGCGTCACTATCTTTTCCGGTAATTTACCTGCTTTCACCTGCTCACTGTAAGCTTTAATCAGTCTCCATTCTTCATCAGTGGCCCTAATTGTATGAACTTTACGCCCGCTTTTAGGGCGTCCAGCCCCTTCTCTATATCCACCTCTTGGCATATTAAGTTCTCCTTTGATTTCGTATTACGATTTCTATCTACGTCATGCTATGATTTTCGTATCACGTTTTCTATCTCTATTATATCATGATTTACGTATTACAGAAATCAAAAAAGGAAGTCATTTGACTTCCTTTGAATAACGATCATTTTTTACTTAGACGTAGATACTAACTTCTCATACATGTCAAATAACTTAGCAACTGCATCACTCTCTGTAGTTCCCTTTATCGGTAAACCATAAGCTGCCATAACCGCCCTATTATTGGCCTGATGCGCTTTTCTTAATTCAACGGGCATAGTTAGTTCATCGTATAAATCAGCAAGTGAACTGCTTGGATATAGTGCACGGGCATCTAAAATTCCTTGGGCTGTCTCGGCAATCTTTTTCTTTTGTTCTTCTGTAGGTGTTGGCCATGGGAAGTTATTATAAACGATTTTAGCAGAATACCGATAATCGCTCTTCAGCCTACCCGCTACTGTGCGCATCCAAGCCATATGAACATTTGACTCTAAAACCCCAAATTCATATAAGGTTGTACCAGGAATGATTTGTACAGCATCTGAAGCTATAACATTAGAATCCATGAAACCAATAGGAACATATCTTCTATTTTCTAAAGACACCCTAGGAATAATCAAGAAATCTTTATCTTCTGGTTGTATCATTTGGGCAAAACACTGAGGAATTTTTGCATACCCTCTAGTCGTCTTGGCATTTGAGTTCTCTCTAAAAATCCTTACCTTTTCAACCTTAGAGTACAATATTCTACTATTTTTGATATCCGACGGTTCTGCATGCTTTAACCACAGACACCATCTATGCTGGTTATGCAAAAATTCTTTTGCACCTATATAGGTAAAAAGCCATTTCTTTAGTTTAGACTCCTTAGAAAGGATGTCATTGTACTCTTTCTTATCAATTATGAAATTTCCATCGTCCCGTGGCTGATTGCCAAATATCATCCTTGGAACTTTACATAAAGGGACATTTTTTTGCGTTACAAAGACATTGGGACTATTAGTCAAATATGGACTTATGTTTTCTGCCATCTCATAATACCCGCCAGATCCATATATCTTTTTATTCTTTTTGCTCTTTTTTGAAAAGCCAATTATAACGCAATGAACATGAGCCTTTTCTTTTGCCTCGCTATTCCAAATAAAAGTACGGTATGCAAAATTAATATGGATCACGTATGTTTTCATTAAAACAGCCCATAAAATAGGAGCCTGTGCCCCTTGGCAGATTGAGTTAGTTGAAACAAAATAGCTTC
>NZ_AZDU01000082.1 GCF_001434815.1 Lactobacillus equicursoris DSM 19284 = JCM 14600 = CIP 110162 | reverse complement strand
CAGTGGTGTTCAAATTGATTATACAATCGACATTTGATATTTTTTCTATCGGTATTTTTGCCTTTAGAAAAAATACAATCCTTACTATTCTACCATAACTAGCAAAGGACTAGACCATGACTGCTAAATCTGACTACCTATATGTGAAAAAGCTCTACGAAGAGCACGCCGATCCAGAGACTGCCGTTCCCATGGCGCACTACATGCGAGACCAGTTCCAGTATTACGGACTAAAGAGCCCGATTCGCCGGGAACTGGTGCGAGAATTTTTAAAGGAAAAGAACAAGCAGGACCTGGACTGGGCCTTTGTGGACCTCTGCTTTCAAGATGACTACCGGGAGCTGCAGTACGTGGCTTGCGACTATTTGACCCGGAAGGCTAAGAAACTTCAGGCTGGTGATCTTGGCAAAATAAAAAAGCTAGTTCAGACCAAGTCCTGGTGGGACACGGTAGACAGCCTGGTTAAGCTGGTTGGGAAAATCTTTTTAATGATTTTGTCAATGGACGGCAAGCCTGGAAGTCCACCTATTTTAATGGGTGGATGGATAGGGCTTGCCGTCCTTTTTTGCATTATAGACCTGATCATTGATGTATCTTTCCACGGTGTCCTTCGACATGTTTCCAACGGTTCCGATATAGTAGCTTGATGACCACAAGTGACCGCCCCAGCATTTCTGTTCTCTAATATCCGGATGATCGCGCAGATACATATATCCGGTAGATCCTTTGAGAGCTTTGACCACATCGCTGATAGATTTTGACGGCCTGAAAGATATCATGGCATGAACATGATCCGGCATAACCTCCAGCTTCTCAACTTGGATATCGTTCCTAGCTGCCACAGTAAGAATAAGCTCCTTCATCTCGCTTGCAAGTTCGGCAGTTGTAAATATTTGATTCCGGTACTTGGTGCACCAGATCAGATGATAATGGCAGTTGTAAACGTAGCGCTGGGCGTATACTGCATCTTTGATTTTATCAGCCATTGCAATTCTCTCTTTCTTAGTTGAATCATGATATTAAGCCACTTTAAAATAGTCCATTGAATAGCGGATTATGTTATAATTATAGCACAAGAATCGAGGTGAGAAAGATGACTAAAAAGAAGAAAGAAGTCGCTGTCAAAGTCAAAAAGACCGACGAGGAAAAAGATAAAAAGAAGCGCAAGACGCTAATGATCCCGATGTCAGAGCTACCATATCATCTTGGCATCAAGATGCGGATCTATCCAAGCAATGAGCAAAAACGGCTGATTGCCATCAACAGCGGTATCAGCCGCTCCGTCTACAACAAGCTGATAGCCATCAATTCTGAGCTGAACCAGCTCAAGAAAGTTAATGTCTACGTCAAGCAGGTAGCTGACAGGATCGAGGCACTTGAGGAACGCAAAAGCAAGCTTTCCAAGTACTACTTCTACATGGATTCAGAAGACGTGGACAGCTTGAATATTGCTCAGGCAAAGCACTGCTATGGGGCGGCATGGAACATGTACCACAAGTTCCATTCCTCAGGCCACCCAAAGTATCACAAGAAGGGCGTCAACGATGGCTATCAAACTTCTTGCATCTACAAAAGCGAGGACAAGAAGATCGAAAACTGTACTCCATTTTCAGGCTCGGTGCGCTTCCTGGACATGAAGCACGTCAAGCTGGCAAAGCTTGGCAGAATCAGAATCAGCGGCTCAAGCTACCGCAAGGTTCTTGCCCACAATCCCAACTTCCGAATTGGCACGGCCACCATCAAATATGATGCCTCTGGCTTCTATCTGTCTCTTCAAATTGGTGACGTTGTTCCATTCAAGGCGCAAAAGGCAAAGACGGGCAAGAAGACAGGAATCGATCTCAATCTTTACAATTTCCTGACCGATTCAGACAGCACGGTAGTGGACAATCCACGCTACTACCGCAAATCCTTAAAGCGGCTGAAAAAGCTTCAAAGACGGGCGTCAAGAAGACAGCTTCGTGCCAAAAAGGAAGGCCGAAAGCTTTGGCAAAGCAAAAACTATCAGAAGGCTCGCAAACAGGCGTCTCGTCTTCAAAAACGAGTTCGCAATCAAAGAGAGGACTTCCTTCAAAAGCTCAGCACTGCATACATCAATAACCACGATATAGTAGTGCTTGAGGACTTGAGAGGGAAAAATCTGATGAAGAATCATGCCTTGGCAATGTCGATTTCTGACGTGGGCTGGACCAGTTTTCAGAGAATGCTTGAATACAAGGCAGGCCTTTACGGCAAGACCTACATTGAGATCGATAAGCGCAACACAACCCAGCGGTGCCATGACTGCGGCTCTATCATGGGCCACAACGGTCATGAGAAGCTGACCCTGAAGGACCGGGAATGGGACTGCCCAATGTGCGGAGCGCACCATATCCGCGACTACAATGCCGCGCTGAACATCTTGGAGAAAGGCATTGCCAAGCTCTCGGATCAGGAATACAAAATAATTCCGTACGATTCGGAAGCTGCAAGCTGAAGCAAGCATGCAATCCTTAGTAGAAAAAATGAGCCCCAGGCAACCCGAGGCTCAATAATATAAGTTTGGTAATTGGATGATCCCTGCGCCCGCAAATCATCTGTATCTGACTAGTGTGAGCTGAAATGCATTTAGTCATTTCTCGACTTGCAAGCCCCGGACTTTAGTCCGAGGTTGGTTGACAGGAAGAAAATAAGCAAGCAGTTATGAAAACCGTCCGGGACTGGGCGGTTGATCCCGACTTTTGGGTGAGAAGAACGGCAATCGAGTTCCAGCTGGGGCTGAAAAGTGCGACGGATCCAGAGCTCTTAAAGGAAATCATCTTGGAGAACCTGGGCAGCAGCGAATTTTTCATCAACAAGGCTATCGGCTGGGCGCTCCGGGACTACTCTAAGACCAACCCGGACTGGGTGCGGAAATTTGTAGACGAGTACCGGGAGCAGCTAGCCCCCCTGTCGGTCAGAGAAGCAAGTAAGTATATCTAATGAAAAGCAATAAAGCAAGAAAAGAGCTATTTCATGTTTGAACTAAACTATTGCCCCCAATGTGGGCAAAAGTTGACTAAGAGAAGTTTGCCGCTAGAGGGCGAGGTGCCCTACTGCGAAAAGTGCCAGGACTTCCGCTTTCCCATTTTTTCCGTGGCAGTCTCCATGATCGTCATGAATCAGGCCAAGGACAAGGTGCTCCTAATCAAGCAGTACGGCCGGGACTCCTACATTCTGGTGGCTGGCTATGTGAACAAGGGCGAAGACAGCGAGGCCACTTGCCGGCGGGAGTTAAAAGAAGAGCTCAATCTGGACCTGAAGAGCCTATCTTTTAACCGGTCGAGCTACTTTGCCCCATCCAATGTCTTGATGCTCAACTACACGGTGGTGGTTGATGAAGACCAGCTGGTTACGCCTAATGAAGAAGTGGACGCCTGGGATTGGCTGAGCGTGGACCAAGCGCGTAAGCAGATCCGGCCCAAGTCCCTGGCGGAAGAATTTTTGGATGAGTATTTGGACAAGCTATACGAAAGCAATTAAAGGGATGCTGGAGTAAAAAAAGATAAGAAGGTTAAGGTGGGAGCGGTTAACCCCTTAAGAAAATAAGCTTTTTAGCAAATCTGATTTCCAAACTAAGATGATTATCTAATGCTAATAGCTTGCTTTTAGAAAATAAACAAGCTACAATAATTTTGTTATTTTTGAAGACACTCCAAACAGGCAGTTTGAGAGTGTCTTCTTGTGCTAACACTTCTTGTGCTAACAC
>NZ_AZDU01000081.1 GCF_001434815.1 Lactobacillus equicursoris DSM 19284 = JCM 14600 = CIP 110162 | reverse complement strand
CCGTGAATGTTCCAATTGAAAGAGCAAGGTGTCTCTTAAAGCCGACATTGCCAGACCGTTCCGATAGGGTGGATTCTGGTATGATGTTCGCGATTTCTCAACAAGAGTTGATCTCTTACGAGGACCGGAAGACAGCTGCTTTTGGTCTAAGTTCTCGTAGCCGTCACCATGGGGCGGCACTTTAGAAACATAGTTTAATCGGCAAAATGCAGGTCTCCAAAACCTGAGAAGTTGGTTCGATTCCAACTGTTTCTGTAGCCTTGCGATGACCTCTATTTGCTGGACGGTTCCTTTTACTTGGAGAGTGCTGGGATCCCTACGGNAGCCTTGCGATGACCTCTATTTGCTGGACGGTGCCTTTAGCGATGATAGTGCTGGAATCCGTGAGCGGACCAGTGCGGGGCACTTAGAGCACGTGGTGCGAGCGAGGCACTTGGTGGTTCATGTTTGACGTACTTGACTGACCACCTTTCTTGTCAGTGGTTACGGGAGTTTCCTATCGACAAGGCTTGTAACAATAAGGGCCGGGCTGAACATTGCCTTCAGCTATGGCCGGCACGATTGGATTATCCAGGTTCGATTCCTGGACGTGCTATAAAAAGCACCAGAATTATTATTAAAAACTAGTCTTCTACAGCGGAAGGTACAATATTTACAAGGCGGTGCTTTTACGGACAGCTTAACGGCTGTCTTTTTTCTTTGTAAAAAAAGGAGGTGGCATTTCTGGATGAATTAACAGCTAAGCAAAGAAAATTCGTAGCTGAATATGTGAAAACTGGAAATGCTACTCAATCCTATTTGTCTGCTGGTTACTCTGCCAAAAATGGAAATACAGCTAGCACTTTAGCTGCTAGATTGTTGCGAAATGATCGGGTTAAGAAAGCCATCGATGAAAAAATGGCAGAGATTGAGTCTCATAAGATCATGGATGCAGTCGAATATCTTCAAACTCTCACCTCCATTGCAAGAGGGGAGACGACTGAAGAACAGCTGGCCAATAACGGCGATGTGTTTACTCTAAAAACTCGTACCAGCGACCGCCTAGCGGCCCTCAGAGAGCTTGGAAAGAGGTTTCCGGTATCTTCTAAGATGCAAGCTGCACTTGAACTTAAAACGCAAGCTGAGGCCCGTAAAGCGGAAGCAGAAGCACAGATTTCTGAAGCTACTGCAAAGCGCGTGGAAGAACATGAAGAGGCTGCACTTTCAAGAATTGAGTTTATTGATGACATTTCGGAAGGTGAACATGATGCAAGTCATTCAGAAGAGGATTAGCGATTTTCTTCCGCCAGCTTTTTATTCTTTGTGGCGTGCAGCTATGGATCCATCCAAGCTCAACATCGTTGAAAAAGGTGGCCGTGGTTCTGGCAAGTCCTCCGACATTGCACACGTAATTGTGCAGCTGCTTATGCGAGAACCAGTCAACGCAGTAGCGATTAGGGCGGTTGAAAATACTGTCCGCCTGTCTGTCTTTGAACAACTGAAATGGGCGATTGAAGAACAGGGCGTTAGTCATTTATGGAAGCAAACCAAAAACCCGATGCAACTAACCTATTTGCCCAGAGGAAATTACATTACTTTCAGAGGTGCACAAGATCCAGAACGAATTAAATCTTTGAAAGACAGTCGCTTTCCATTTGCGATTGCATGGATTGAAGAGCTAGCTGAATTTAAGAAAGAGTCTGACGTAACTACAATTACTAACTCATTGCTTCGTGGCGAGCTCCCTGAAGGTTGTCATTATAAATTTTTCTATAGCTACAACCCGCCAAAGCGGAAACAAAGCTGGGTAAACAAAAAATACAATTCTTCTTTGCTGCCAGACAATACGGTTGTTCATCATACAACTTATCTGGACAATCCTTTTGTTGCCAAAGAATTCAAGATTGAAGCAGAAGCAGCTAAAAAGACAAATGAGCGTCGTTACCGCTGGGAATATATGGGCGAAACTGTCGGTTCTGGCGTTGAGCCATTTGACAATCTGAAAATTATCAAGAACTATGTTACAGATGATTTGCTGGATACAATGGACACGTTTGTTAATGGCCTTGACTTTGGCTTTGCTAACGACCAGCTGGCTTTCGTTCGGTGGGCTTACGATGAACGCCACCGGACAATTTACGCAGTAGACGAGCTATATAAGCTCCAAGTAAGCAATAGAAAATGTGCACAGTGGTTGAAAGGTCATGGCTACCAATATCAATTGATCTATTGTGACTCTGCTGAGCCAAAATCTATAGCTGAGCTCAGAGAATACGGCATTTCTAAAGCACGACCTGCAAAGAAAGGGCCAGACAGCGTTGAGTTTGGTGAACGATGGTTAGAAGATCTTGACGCTATAATAATTGATCCAGTTAGAACGCCAAGCATTGCCTGGGAATTTGAAAATATCGACTTTGCTACTGACAGAAACGGCGAACCTCAAGCAAGACTAGAAGATAAGAATAACCATACTATTGACGCTACACGTTACGCCTTTTATGACATTATGCGAAGAGCCAAAGTTAGAGTTAAAGCTAAGCCAAGCTACTTCAGAGGATAGGAGGAAGACAATGGCAACACTGGCAGTAGATGCTAGCCTTTTTAATACAGAAGACAACACACTAGATGATCCTGGTTTTGATGTTATCAACCATGCTCTTGATGAGCTGGACAGGGCTAAGCCGAGATATGACATGCTTTTCAATTATTACAATGGCCAACAGGCTATTGGTAACCGCGTTTTGCGTAGTGCTCAAGCTAAAAATGCTAAAGTTATGGTTAATCATGCAAAGTACATTACTGACATGAATGTGGGTTTCATGACTGGCAATCCGATCAAGTATGTTGCAGCTAAAGGAAAAAGTATCGATCCAATTCTTGAAGAAATGGACGGAATGGGAATTCAAAAGCACGACACGGAACTTGAAAAAGATCTATCTGTTTTCGGTGTTGGTTACGAAGTGCTTTATCTGGAACAAAAGGCTGAAAGTACAGAAGACGTAGAAAACGAAGGCCAGCCGCGCCTGATTCAAATTAAAGCAGAATGTATTGATCCTCGTGGCGTCATTATGGTTACTGATGACACGGTTGAACACAAGCCGCTTTTTGCAATTTATGCACAGGAAAAGCACAATTTGGCAGGTTCACCTAATGGCTGGCTAGTAGTTGTTTATACCAAGACTCAAACTATTACCTACCGGACCAGAATGAGCAAGCATGTAGATGCTGCCAGCGTAAAAACAGTGCAGCCTAATTACTTTGGTAATGTTCCTGTTATCGAGTACCGAAATAACGAGGAGCGCCAGGGCGACTTTGAACAAGAGATTTCCCTAATCGACGCTTACAATACCATTCAATCAGACCGGGTAGTTGATAAAGAGTCATTCGTTGATGCACTGCTGATTTTTTATGGCTTTGGCGTTGACGAAGAGGATGCTGCTCAGATTAAGAACGGTTTTATTAATAACGCTCCAAGCAAAGACGAAGGCGCTAGTGCAGAATGGTTAACTAAGACGCTGGACGAAAGCCAACTCGAACTTCTATCAAAGTCAATTGAAGACGACATTCACAAAACCAGCTTTGTTCCTAACATGAATGACGAAAAGTTTATGGGCAACACATCTGGCGAGGCGATGAAATATAAATTGTTTGGGCTGCTTAATTTATTAGCTACCAAGTCTCGCTATTTTGTGGAAGGGTTGCGGAAGCGGCTAGACCTCATGCAATCAATTCTAAATTTTGGCGCGTCACAGTGTGATGCTTCTGGATGTGATATTAAAATCACACCTAATATTCCAGCCAACCTGTCTGAAACAGTGCAGAACATTGTCCAAGCAGATTCTCACATTCCGCGAGAAATCA
This sequence comes from Lactobacillus equicursoris DSM 19284 = JCM 14600 = CIP 110162, assembly GCF_001434815.1. Classification (GTDB taxonomy): domain Bacteria; phylum Bacillota; class Bacilli; order Lactobacillales; family Lactobacillaceae; genus Lactobacillus; species Lactobacillus equicursoris. The sequence goes on along the minus strand of NZ_AZDU01000081.1, from coordinate 29 downwards.
CTTACAGCTGGCTGCCTGATATCGACGAT
>NZ_AZDU01000080.1 GCF_001434815.1 Lactobacillus equicursoris DSM 19284 = JCM 14600 = CIP 110162 | reverse complement strand
TGTCCAGGGTTCGATCCCCTGACGACCCATACGTAACCATCAAGCGGAAGCTTGGTGGTTTTCTTTTTCCAAAAAGCGCCACGCCGTTGTAAAATTCCGCGACTGGCCAATAACGAAATTCGAATGGTTTAACTAAAGAAATCTAAGAAAAAAGAAGCTGAGAAAGCCCAATTGCGCGGGATTTCCAGCTTTTTTAAAGGCAAAAGAAAAATATTTTCTCCAATATTACAATTGTTACAAAAAGTCGTTTTCCTGTAATATCCTCTTAACTGGACCGTCATTTGTTTGCTACTGTTTTGAAATTTGAGCCTGTTAACATATAAACTGTCAAATGACATAAGAAGAGCAGGAACGAATTTCTTAGACAGGGAAAACAATCGTCAATTAACTCGATTCTTTTTCATTAAGAGACGACAGCCTGCGCCACACAAAGGAGAAATTTTTTTGAACATCAAATCTAACGTACTTAAATCAGTATTTGCTGCAGGCTTGGCTTTAACTGGCGTGGCAGCGATCAGCTTAGGCACGAACGGTCAAGCAGACGCAGCCACTGTTGGCGAAAGCGTAACGGTTGACTACAATGATGGACAATCAATTGCAACCTGGTCAAACTATCACACTGCTTCAGTAACGGGTTCTGCCAAGGACGGCAGCACTTGGACTGTACTTAACACGGCTTACGACGCATCTGGTGCCAAGTGGTACAAGATCGGCGACCGCAAGTGGATCTTAGCTAAGTACACTACTGACTCAACCACTACTAGTGCTGCTTCAACTAGCTCATACAGCACTAACAACAATACGAATACTAACGCAAACAGCTCAGCTGCAAGCAAGAATTACGGCTACAGCTACAACAGCAACACTAGCTCTAGCACCTCAACTGGCTACAGCTACAGTGCTCCTTCAGCATCAACTAGTTCAACGACGAGCTCAAGCTCAACGACTTCCTCATCCTCAGCAGAAGAAGCAGCCAAGACTTGGATTGCCAACAAGGAAAGTGGTGGCTCATACACTGCTTCAAACGGCAACTACTACGGCAAGTATCAATTGAGCCGCAGCTACCTGAACGGCGATACCTCTGCTGCCAACCAAGAAAAGGTTGCCAACAGCTACGTTTTGAGCCGCTACGGTTCATGGACTGCTGCCAAGTCCTTCTGGCTTGCTAACGGCTGGTATTAATGAGAAAAATGGTTCCGGTAACGGGGCCATTTTTTCTATCCAAATTTGGATAAACAAGTTATAATGTGGTCATAAAATAAAAAAGCGTAAAGAGGTCAGTTATGAAAAAATTAATCGGCAGATTTTTAGTAGTCGCAGCTTTGGCCATCCCAGCCCTGACCCAGGTCAAGCCGGTTCAAGCTGCCAGCTACAAAAAGGCTGCTTTTACCCTGCCTAAAGGTTATACCAAGGCCAACCTGAAAAAGGCCTACCTGTACACCTCTATGTCTGCCAGCCAAAAGAAGGCCTGGCTGAAAAAAAAGAAGAACGCTGCTTGGCTGAAGTCTTGGAAAAAGATCAACGTCAAGGGGATGAAGGCCAACACTTTTGATCAGACCAGCAAGGCTGAAAGGGCAGCAGACAACAAGACTATTGTGAAATTGACCAAAGGCCACCTGACGACCAGTCAGGCCAAGACCCTGGCCACTTATTCCTTGCGCCTGATCAACCAGGCCAGAAGTAAGATGGGCTTAAAGAAGTGGAAATACAGTTCAGGCACCCAGAAATTGGCTCTGGAAATTTCCAAAGAATACGTGGCTAACAACAAGACGATTGCCACTGGCCACTATGTAACCGGGATTGTTCGGGCCACCAAGAAGGTTGGACTGAAGTTGCCAGGGAACTACAACTATGTTGAAGACATGGCCGGCTTTAGAGACTCCAGCGCGATCACCATGACGGCCATGAAGAAGGACATTTACTATGGCCTCAAGACCATGATCTTTGGCTACCGCTACGCCAACCAGTCCAAGGTCAAGCAGCTGAGCCAATATACAGAATGGGAACATGCCGGGGACCTGATGAACACCCAAGGCGGCCAGTACGACGGCGACTGGGACTACTACGGCTTCAACGTTTCCTACACTAACGGTACTTACTCCATGCACTACATTGGGGTGCCAAGCCACCTGAAATGGGCCTATAGCGGCAAGTACTGGGGCAGTTTTAAGCATTAGAGCAAAGGCGCGATTCCTGAAAAGGGTCGCGTTTTTATTTTTGACATTTTTACTGGTCTATTTCTTGTCAACAATCTGCACTTTATTTTTGCCAAAAATCCCCTGGTCAAAGTTAACAATTTTATTTTTGTGATCGCTTACTGTAAAAATGGCGAGGAAAAACTGGTTTGCTATTAACATTGGTCTAATTTAGTTCTATAGTAATGGCCATAGGAAAAAAGCAAAAAACACAGTAAGAAAAACGAAAATTAGCGAGGCAAAAATAATGGCAGAAAAGAGCAGAATCGAAGCAGATTCAATTGGCAGTCTTGAAGTGCTTACGGGCGCTTACTACGGCGTGCAAGCCAAAAGAGCAAGCCGCAACTTTCATATTACCGGCTTAAAGATGAGCCCACTTTTTCTCAGCAACTTGGCATTGATTAAAAAGGCGGCAGCCAGCGTCAACGGAGAAATTGGTCTAATTTCTCAAGAGCAAGCAAAGGCCATCAAGACTGCCTGCGATGAAGTGATTTCTGGCAAATTTACAGATGATTTCATTGTGGACCCGATTCAAGGTGGGGCCGGCACCAGCGCCAACATGAACATGAACGAAGTAATCGCTAACCGGGCTAACGAAATTTTAGGCGGCAAATTAGGCAAGTACGACTGCGTTCACCCCAACGACCAAGTCAACATGGCCCAGTCGACTAACGACACCATCCCAACCGCCGGCAAGATGACCACCATCCTTTTGATTGAAAAGCTGACTAAGAGCCTGGAAAAACTGGAAATGGCTTTAGCCGAAAAAGGGGAAGACTTCAAAGATGTAATCAAGATGGGCCGGACCCAGCTGCAAGATGCCGTTCCGATGACTTTGGGCGACAGCTTCAGGGGCTACGCCTCCATGGTTAAAAGACAAATCGCGCGCCTTGAGCTTGCCAAAAAGGAAATGGCGACCATCAACTTGGGCGGGACGGCTATCGGCACCGGGATCAACGCTTCCCAATACTACGAAGACCACATTGCCGGCGAGCTCAGCAAGCTTTTTGGCCGGGAATTGGTTCAAGCAGACGACCTCTTTGACGCTACCGAAAACCTGGACTCCTTTGCTGAAGTTTCCGGCGCCCTCAAGGCCTGTGCGATTTCTCTGTCAAAAATGGCCAACGACCTGCGTCTGCTTTCATCAGGCCCGCGCTGCGGCTTCAGCGAAATCAACCTGCCGGCCAAGCAGAACGGCTCATCCATCATGCCTGGCAAGATCAACCCGGTCATTCCGGAAGTGGTCAGCCAAGCGGCCTTCCTGGTTTGCGGCCACGATACGACTATTGCCATGGCGGCTGAAGCTGGGCAGCTGGAGCTGAACGCTTTTGAACCAGTCGTCTTCTACCAGCTTTTTGAATCCTTTACCGCCTTGACCGGGGCAGTGGATACCCTGGTGGACAACTGCATTACCGGCATCACGGCTAATAAGGGCCGCTGCAAGCAGCTAAAAGAAAGCAGCGTTGGCATTGCGACAGTCCTGTGCCCATACCTAGGCTACCAACTGTCAGCCAAGATTGCTAAGACGGCTTTACGTGAAAAGCGAAGCGTGCGGGACCTGGTCCTTGAGCACAAATTGATGGCACCAGAGAAGCTGGATTTGCTGCTGGGCTAGCAAGTAAAAAGACTAAGATCCAAAATAAGGATCTTAGTCTTTTTGGTCGATTGTATAATCAATTTGAACA
>NZ_AZDU01000008.1 GCF_001434815.1 Lactobacillus equicursoris DSM 19284 = JCM 14600 = CIP 110162 | reverse complement strand
TGCGCTGGTTCGAATCCAGCTAACGCAATTGGTAAAGAGGACATGCAAGTAGGCATGTCCTCTTTTGTTTTGCTTTTGATATTTTTCTCGTTTTTACCTTTTTACTTGACCAAAGCAAAAGTTATCTCTAAACTGAAAGTAATGATTAAAAGATGATAAAAAAATGAGGTTATCTAAGTGAATAAATTGATCAAGACAAGCGATGTAAATGATGCTGGCCACTTGCAAATCGGCGGCGTTGATGCGGATTTTTTAGCCAAGAAATACCAAACGCCCCTGCAAGTCTTTGACGTAACTAAGATTCGCCAAGCTGTTCAAGCCTTTAAGCGCGTTTTTGAAGAAGAAGGCGTCGACTATGAAGTCAGCTATGCTTCAAAAGCCTTTTCCTGTCTGGCTATCTACCAGGTCATGGCTGAAGAAGGGGCCCACACTGACGTGGTTTCAGGAGGCGAATTGTATACGGCGATTAAAGCCGGCTTTCCCATGGATAAAGTCAGCTTCCACGGCAACAACAAGACCCGGAGCGAATTGGAAATGGCGGTTGACAACCAAGTTGGCGTGATCATGTTGGACAACTTCCATGAAATTGATCTGTTGAGCCAAATCTTGAAAGAGAAAAAAGCCAAGATTAAGGTCATGCTCCGGGTGACGCCGGGGATCAGCGCCCACACTAACGAATACATCCAAACTGGACAAGTGGACTCAAAGTTTGGTTTTGACCTGGGCAGTGGGCAAGCAGACTTGGCATTGGAAAAAGTATTAGCTAACCCTGACTTTGAAATGATCGGCGTCCATGCCCACATTGGCTCTCAGATTTTTGACGTGCGCGGCTTTGAAGGCTGCGGGCAAAAGCTCTGCGAACTCAGCAGCCACTGGCTGGAAAAATATGGCTACCAGTGCCAAGTATTGAACGTTGGGGGCGGTTTTGGGATTTCCTATACCGAAGCAGATACCCCCTTGCCAGCTGAAGAATTTGTTCGTGCCATCGTCAAGGAGATCAAGACTTATTGCAGCCAGCATGAAATGCCGGTGCCGCAAATTTGGATTGAGCCGGGCCGGGCGATTGTGGGGCCGGCGGGCTACAGCCTTTACACCATTGGTTCTCGGAAAGACTTGCCAGGCTACACCAGCTACGTAGCCGTAGACGGCGGGATGGGGGACAATATCCGGCCGGCTCTTTACCAAGCCGAGTATTCTGCCGTATTAGCTGACCAGCCCTTGGCTGAACCAGAAGAAAAGGTCAATCTGGTCGGCAAGTACTGCGAAAGCGGCGATATCTTGATTAAGAATTGTCCCTTGCCAAAAAACGAACCAGGCGACGTAGTTGTCTTATTAAGCACCGGTGCCTATGGCTACTCCATGGCTTCAAACTACAACCGCAACCCCCGTCCTGCCGTGGTTTTTGCTGAAGATGGGCAAGACAAGCTGGTGATCAAGCGGGAAAGCTATTACGACTTGATCAAGAATGACTTAAAATATTAAAGAATTGACCGGGTAATATTTAACATAGTTAAGTACAGCCTGGCAGTAATCTAAAATAATTAACTTTATCCGATACTTTTCCATGAAAATTCGTTTTGATTTTGAGTAATTACTAACAAAATATGGTAAAATCAACTTGATTGTTAAGCTATTTACTTTTCGATTCAAGGAGAGAATTTTTTATGCCAAAATTAGCACAGGACTTGGAAGGAATTGTTAACCACAAGCTGGACGCTTTGATGCCATCTGACATCCGTTTGTTTGATCGCTACGTTTCTCAATATGAGGGCGTAATCAAGCTGACCTTGGGGGAACCAGACCTGGACACGCCAGAACATGTTAAGCAAGCGGCTATCAAGGACATTGAAGCTAACGACACCCACTATGCTCCTCAATCTGGGATGCCAAGACTGCGTCAAGCCATTAGCAAGTATGTGAAAAAGCTGGACGGCGTTGACTATGATCCGGAAACGGAAATCACGGTAACGGTTGGGGCAACCGAAGCCTTGAACGTTACCTTGGGCGCTCTCTTAAATACTGGTGATAAGGTAATTATCCCAACTCCTGTTTGGTCTATGTACATGCAAGAAGTCTGCTTAACTGGGGCAACGCCAGTGGAAGTTGACACTTCTGATGATGGCTTTGTCTTAACTCCAGAAAAGCTGGAAGAAGTGATTGAAAGAGAAGGCAAGGGCGTGAAGGCAGTAATGCTGAACGACCCAAGCAACCCTACTGGGGTAACTTATCCAAAAGAAGTGATCGAAGGCTTGGCTGAAGTCATCAAGAAGCACCACTTGTATGCCTTGAGCGATGAAATCTATGCTGAACTGATCTACGGCGATACCAAGCACTACTCAGTTGCTACTTACATCCCAGAAAGAACCTTGTATATTTCTGGCTTGTCCAAGTCCCACGCCATGACTGGCTGGCGGCTTGGCTTTATCTGTGGCCCAGCAGAAATCATGAAGAACGTTGCTAAGCTGAACGACTTCACCATTACTTCTGTAACTAACAATGTGCAAGCTGCTGGGATCGAAGCCTTGGAAAACGGTCTGGATGACCCGAAGGAATTTAAGGAAATCTACCAGCGCCGGGTGACCTTCATGGAAAAGGGCTTGAAGGAATTAGGTTTTGACATGGCGCTGCCAAGAGGGGCCTTCTACATTTTTGCCAAGATCCCAGAAAAGTACAACGGCGATGACGTTTCCTTTGCCAAGGCGTTGGCTGAAAAGGCCCGCGTTGGGGTAACGCCAGGTTTCTTCTTCGGTCAAGGGGGCAAGGGCTACGTCCGCATGTCTTACGCTTCAAGTGATGAACACTTGCACGAAGCCTTGAAGCGAATTACTAAGTTCGTTAAGGAAAATTAAGAATAACAAAGTTGTAATACAATGATAAATAAGAGCATGACATAAGTCATGTTCTTATTTTATTTTCTGAAAGAGCTAGTCCAGAATTACCACAAAGTTAGCGCCTATGTTATCATTTAACTTAAGAATTTAAAAAGCATGGGGCAGAAGGACCATTTTAACCAAGGCCTGGTGGTCTTTGCTCTACCTCGGCATCTTTATTTTCGGTAAGCACATCCCCTTGCCCTTTGCCCAAACGCACACTGGGACTGGTTATTCAGCTAAAGATGAATTTTTTAAGATTTATGGAACTAAGGTGGTCCGAATCACGATCAACCGGCCGGCGATTAGAAAAGACATGCCGGACCGGATTTATCCTGACCTGCCAAGTAAGCTATTGGCCAGTCTAGAAGAAGTTAAAAAGCTTCATGCCATCGGCCGGCAGGGCGACCCTGGCAGCAGCGAATTCTACGTTTTTCTTGAAGATGACGTGGTAATCAAGCATGGTCCCTTGTGGCTAGATAAGTACCGGGAGAAATATCGTTCAGAAGATCTGGATATGACTGAACCCCACGAGTTAAAAAATTGGCGGATTAGAAATGCCATCCGGTCGTCCCAGATCAAGAGTGATGAAGAAGACTATAATACCCGTAAACAGCAGCTGTCCATGGGGGCTAGTGATGAAATCCAGCGTGAACAAGTTTATGATACCCGGAACCAGATTATCTTCTCCGATGGAGTAAATTATGACCTGGAAGGCTATCTCAAAGTCTTTTTTACCGACTTTCTCAAGCAACATCCGCATGTGACCAAGAAAGAATTGAGTCGTTTTATCTTAGACAGCTTGTCTTATAGCTTTAATGAGGATCTGTCAAGCCTTGATTTGGCAGATTCCCAGACGGTTTTTTAAGCTTTTGATGTGGATTGCTTATGAGCAGTATTTCAATCAATAAATTAGGCGAAAAGGATGTTTACTATGTCTAAGCAAGAAAATGAGAAAAGATCAAGCAAGGGCCAAGATCGAGACTTGCTAACTGCCCACATGATGCCCAGCTAAAGGAAGTCCGCAATCAGGTGGCCAAGCCGGAAAAAACGAAATTAACAGGCTACCGTCTGTTTGGGATGATTATTTCGGCGGTCATAATTATTAGCGCTTTGTTGGCAATTTTTAGGTTAATGTAGGATTTTACGATGACAGTTTACAGTATTAACAAGGGGATTGGCTGGGCTTCTAGTGGGGTTGAATATGCCCAAAGCTACCGGGGGCAGGTTTTTCGTAAGCTTGGCATCAAGGCCAAGTTTATCTTTACCGACTGGATCGGTTATGAAAATATTGCCCATTTAACTGAAAACCTCGATTTCCGTGATAATGAAGTTATCTGGCTCTATACTTTTTTCACTGACTTTAAGATTAAGCCAGGCAGCTATACTTTAAAGAGACTGGAAAAGCACTTGCCAAAAATCGTGGAAAAGAAAAAGTTGACCAAGTCGGTGCGCTACGTTTTTGACAATGATTTTTGGGCAACGGCTTATTTGAAGAGTGATGGTTCTGACATTGTTGAGCGGATTGAATATGTGTCAGGAGCTAATTTAGTTCGCAAGGACTACTTTAACTATGGCCGCTACTGCACGGAATTTTATGCCCCTAAAGACAACCGGGCAAAGCTTTACCAGCGCCGCTTTTACAATGAAGATGGAACGACTGTTTATGATGAAATCATTGACGGAGATGGGGAGTCCATGTTTAAGTTCAAAGATGAGATTCTCTATTCTAAGCATGAGCTGTTAGCCAAAATGCTGAAAGAGCTCGATTTTGGCAAAAAAGACATCATCCTGATTGACCGGGCGGAGGATCAGGGCCAGGAAATCCTAGAAAACCGCGGCAAGGCTAGAGTAGGAACCATTGTCCATGCCGACCACTTCAGCGAGGCTGAAACTAATGACGATACCATCCTCTGGAACAATTACTATGAGTATGAATTCCAGCACTCGAAGCAGATCGACTTTTACGTGGCCGCAACTGAATTGCAAAAAGAATTGATGGAAAAGCAGTTCCTTAAGTACCAAGGCAGAAAGCCAGTTGTCTATGCCATTCCAGTGGGCAGTCTGGAAAAGTTGCACAAGGTGCCTTTTGCCAAGCGGAAAAAGTGCAGCCTGGTAACGGCCTCGCGATTAGCCAGTGAAAAGCACCTGGACTGGGCCATTCGGGCTGTGGCGAAAGCTAAGCAAGGCTTGCCTGACTTAACCTTAGATATTTACGGGTCAGGGTCTGAAGAAGCGTCTTTAAGAGCAGTAATTAACGAGTGCGGAGCCGGTGGCTACATCCGACTGATGGGCCACCAAAAGATGGATGAGATCTACCAAAACTATCAAGGCTACCTGTCCTGCTCAACCAGTGAAGGCTTTGGCTTAACCCTGCTTGAGGCAGTGGGGTCAGGACTATCGATGATCGGTTTTGACGTCCGCTACGGCAATCCAACTTTTATTCATGATGGACAAAACGGCTACTTGCTGCCGTATGATCGCTTGGAGACAGTCAATCAGCATATTGACCTGATGTCTTCCGCGATCGGCAAACTCTTTAATTCAGATTTGCCAAGTTTCTCAGAGGCTTCTTACCAAGTAGCGGAAAAATATAAGAGCAAGAAGGTTGCCAAGCTTTGGAAAAAGGCGATAGAAAGTGAGCTTTGCCATGATTAATCTCTTTTTTGAATATACAGAAAAAAGCCAAGATTTAGAAAGCTCGCTTAAAGCGGCTGGCTACCAGCACCCTACGGTGGTGATTAAGGATAATGGCTTCTTGCCAAGTGATGTGGAATCGCCACTTAAGTATTTTTTGCAAGCTGCTGGCTCAAAATTTCAAGGACGGCCACGGTATTTTAACGAGATTGATTTACCGGAATACTGGGAAATCAAGGCTAACGCCCAATCAGGTGAAGTCCTGAATCATGGTCAGCAAAGAGGGCGGATCAAGTACTGGAAAAATGACCGCAAGCGCCTGGTTAGTGAAGTTTCTTGGCTAGATGAGCAAGGGCGAGTTCGGATTATCGACCACTACAACCAATGGGGCTGGAAATATGCGGTCACATCCTGCGACAAAGCTGGTAATCAAGCCATGACCAGTTATTTTGCTGACAATGGGCAAGAAGTTCTGATTCAAAACCACTTTACGGGTGACTACACCTATAACGCTCCAGATGGCAAGATCTACAACTTTACCAGTCTCAACCAGCTGACGGCTTACATCTAGACCACGCTGATTACAAAATGGATGGGGTGATTTTTAATTCCCTGGGGACCTGCCTCATTACCTTGATTAACCTCAAGAATAAGCCAAAGCGCAACATGCTTTTCTGGCAAGAAAGAAGCCAAGGCAATGTTCCTGACAACATGCTTTATCTTTTGCACGGCAAACTGCCAGAAAGCCGAGTGGTGATTCAGAATAAGGCAGAATATGAAAAAATCACTGGTCAATTGGGCGAGGCAGAAAAGGCTAAAGTATCATACCTAGGCACGATCTACCCGTTTAGAAGGGAAAACCAGCACCGGAAGCGGGCTTTGACTTTTACCAACTCCGATCAAATCGAAGGCTTGAAACAGATTGTTGAAGCTTTGCCAGAAGTCCACTTTGATATTGCAGCCATTATGGAAATGTCTAGCCGCTTGATGGGCTTTGGCCACTATGATAATGTGGCCTTGTATCCAGTAGTGAGGGATGAAGATACACAAAAATTGTTGGCTGAAGATGATCTATACTTAGACATCAACTATGCCAACGAAATTCTGGAAGCGGGAAGACAGACTTTTGAAAACCAGCAGCTGATTTTAGCTTTTCGGGATACCTTGCATGCCAGCAAGTATACGGCGCCAGAAAATATCTTTGCTGCTCAAGACTTTGATGGTTTAATTACCAAAATAAAGAAAGTTTTGGAAGATCCATCTGCCTTTAATAAAAGCCTGAGGTCACAAATGGTACAAGCTGAAACAACAGCGGTTTCAAACTATCAAAACGAACTGGGCAACTTTTTCTCTTAATAAGCAAATAATAATAAAACATAAAGTGAAGGCAAAAAAGCCTTTACTTTTTAGCTGGCAGATATAGATTTATCCTATTCTTTACAACTGGAATTAATGTAATAACTTGGTAAACATTTGCTATTAAAACCAATAGAGGTCGTATTATAATCTAAGTAAAAAGGGTCAGTATTCGCAAATTTCCGTAATTTGCTGAAATTGCTGAGTAATGGCGAAACTTGAAAAAGATCTGAGTAAAATTCCTAGGTAAATTCAGAGCAAAATAATCAGTAAAGCAAAATGATCCTTACGTAAAATATAATGCAAAAATAGTTGCTTTAAAAGGGATCACCGCTTTGCGGGCGGAGCTGCGGCAGCGAATGCACTGATTGACCCTAAGGCTTATGGGATGACGTCCCAAGTTGAAGCAGCGGTTGACGCGACTCAAGACACGGCTAGTCTGAGTCAGTCAAGCAGCGAAAGTGAAGCTAAAGCTGAGAAGGCTAAGAATACTGAGAGCAAGACTGAAGCGGCATCAGAAGAAAAGTCTGAAACGAGCAGCCAAACTGGATCTGAAGAGAGTCAGTCTGAAGGCAAGAATTCTGAAAGTGAATCAGTTCCTGAGTCTGAGAGTGCAAGTAAGGCAATCAGCGAGAGCAATTCTATTATTGCTATTGAATCTGCATCAAAAAGTAAGAGTATTTTTGACTCGTAAAGCGCTAGTGAAGCTGACAGCATTTCAAAGAGTCTTGCGTCAGAATCAGATAGCAAGAAACAGAAAAGTGCGTCAAAATCTGTTTTAGAAAGTCAGAGTGAAGCTGTTTCAAAGAGTATTAGAGAATCTATCAAAGAATCTGAATCGATTTCTCAATCAGAAAAGACTTCAAAGTCAACTAGCACGAGTTTGTCGGAATCGAAGAGTAAGAGCGTAAGTGAATCAATATCCACTTCAAAGTCCACAAGTGAGTCCGTTTCAAAATCAGCTAGTGCAAGTGCTTCCGCATCTAAGAGCTTGTTGGAATACAATTCAGAGAGTCTTTCAATTAGCGAAGAAAAGTCTAAAATCAAATCTGAACTTGAAGTTGAGCAAATGTCTGCTTCAGAATTGGCAAGTATGAGTGACCCAACTTCTGCTGAACAAAGCGCCATGACTTCCGTTTCAGCAAGTACCTCTGTGTCTGCTTCTGAATCAGCCTTCAACTCAAGCGCAGCAAGTTCTGAAAGCGACAGTTTAGCCAACGTTTCAAGCAACAAATAGTCTTATTTGAGTAAAGGAAAACGTCTAACAAATTGTTAGACGTTTTTTCTTTTGAAAAAGCTCTTCCTCGGTTCAAACTGCCCGAGAAAAGCTGTATCATTAATATGGTAGAAAGGCTTCAGACTTGCTGAAGCCAGAACTTTATGAAATTGAGGTCGCATGAAAAAATGAATGATTTTGACTTAAATCGCTTTTCACGCAACAATAGTTTTTTAGTAAGAATTGGGACGGCTATCCTTTATTCTGTCATGGTTGCCGTCGCCTTAAACTTTTTCTGGCACCCTGGACATATCTATTCTTCTGGCATTACTGGCTTTGCCCAGATCGTCAACACGGTGACGAGCCGCTATCTGCCGTTCACGATCCCGACTGAAGCAACATACTTTGCCTTGAACGTTCCTTTGTTTATCCTTGCCTGGAACAAGATCGGGCATGAATTTACTGGCTACACGGTCTTTGCTGTTGCCATGTCGACGATCATGATGCGCTACATTCAGCCGACCCACATCAGTTTGGATCCTATCCTCTGCGCCATTTTTGGGGCCGCGGTGAACGGTCTTGGCACTGGGATAGCTCTGAAGAGTGGGATTTCAACTGGGGGACTCGATATTTTGGGTATTGTTGTTAGAAAAAAGACCGGGATGAACTATGGCAAGTTCAACATTCTGGTCAACTTGGTGATTGTCCTGATCGCCGGTTTCCTCTTTGACTGGTCACGGGCTCTTTACACGGCCTTAAACATCTTCATCAATGGTCGGATGATCGACTCCGTCTACACCCAGCACCACAAGTTGCAGGTAATGATCGTTACCGAGCACCCAGAAGCCATCATTGAAGGCATCCAGGAAAAAATGCACCGCGGGATCACCATCTTCCACGATGTCGAAGGAGCCTATGGTCATACGGAAAAAACGGTCCTAATCACTATTATCGATACCTACGACTTGTACGATATCCGAACCACCGTCCAAAAATGCGATCCTTTTGCCTTTATGAGCGTTACGGAAGTGCAAAAGATCTATGGACGCTTTCGTGAGCAGGAAGTTGTTTAGATGTAAAAAGGCGCGCTACGGCGCGCTTTTTGCTTACTTCCTTAGTGAAGGCTAAATAGAAATCGCAAGTGAATACGCCCACGAACATGGACATCAGAACGCCAAGGTGCAAATTTCTAAGCCTGATCGGCGCAGACATGCGGACTTTTTCTATACTTTCCGCATTGTTGGCGAATCGACTGAAAAAGCCGAGGAAAAGCTGTTTGACATTATCGTTGATCCAGTTTCTGATGAAGCGTTTAGAGTTGATTAGAGGCTCTGAGAATAATAAAACGCGTTACTTGCAAGTTGCAGGTAACGCATTTTTCTTAGTCTTCTTCGTAGCCCAGGTGGTTCATGATCAAGGCAGCAGTTTCTTCGATAGATCTTTCTGCAACATTGATTACGAAGCAGCCCAGCTTCTTGTAGAGCGCCATGGCACTTTCCAGCTCTTCGTTGATGGAGTCCATGTTGGAGTAGGTCGTGTCTGGATCCATCCCGTAAGAGATCATTCTTTGCCGGCGGATTCGGTTCAAAACCTTTGGATCATTGGTCAATCCGATAATCTTCTTCGGGTCAATTTCATAGATTTCCTTTGGGATGTGGGTTTGCGGAACTAGAGGCAGATTAGCGACTTTGAGCCCCTTGTTGGCTAATAGCAAGGACAAAGGCGTCTTAGAGGTTCTGGAAACCCCGAGCAAAACCACGTCCGCTTCCAAAAAGCCTCTTGGATCCTTGCCATCGTCGTACATAACCGCAAATTCCATAGCTGAAATCCGGTTGAAGTACTTGGTGGTCAGCTGGTGGTTGGCCCCAACCAAGCCTTCTGGTTTCAAGTGGGTCGTTTGACTGATGGCTTCGATGATTGGCGATAAGATGTCGATGTACTTGGCCTTGTGCTCTCTAGCGTACTTGATGATTGGTAATTGCAGCTTTTCATCAACCAAGCTGTAGACGATAACCAGGTTAGGGTATTGTTCGATCTCATCTAAGGTCTTGTTCAGCTTCTTTTGGTCAGTGATGAAAGGGTAGCGCCGGTAGTTGATCTCGGCACCGGGGAATTGAACGGCAGCGGCTTGGGCGTTGTTAAAGGCCGTTTCGCCAGCTGAGTCGGAAATAATGATAATGTTAACTTCGATTTTCTCTTTTTCAGTTGTCTTTTCAGTATTGGCTGTAGTCGTTTCAGTCATATTAATCACCTCGTTAACTCTATTATACCGGAAAAAGCGTGAAAGCGGTTGATGATGGCAAATATTTCAAAAAAATCTCTTGAAGGCCTTGACGATTAGGCTAAATTTGCTATAATTTAGATAAATGTTTATGGCAGTAATGCCAAGAAATGGAAGGAGGGATCACACATGGCTAAGACTATCGTTCACGAAAACGAGTCTATTGATGATGCTCTTCGTCGTTTTAAGCGTTCCGTTTCTAGAAGTGGTACTTTGCAAGAATACCGTAAGCGTGAATTCTACGAAAAGCCAAGCGTTCGCAGAAAGTTAAAATCTGAGGCTGCTCGTAAGCGTAGACATTATTAATTGACTGAAGCTCTCGTGAAAACGGGAGCTTTTTTCATGCCCTTATTTCTTCTTGCCTATAAATGACGCATTCCGGTTGTCCAATGTTTGGCAAATGTGTATCATTAAGATAGGAACCTTAAGAATTTGAAAATTGTTGATTAAAGGAGTGTCCCGCATTTGGAAAAGAAGTTTTCGCCTGAGAGCGTCGAGAATATTCAAAAGCTCGTTGGCGTAAATGATGGCAATTTAAAGCTGATTGCAGAGGGCTACGATGTTGAGTTGGATGATTTAGGAGAAAAGATCAACATCAAGGGCGAAGAAGATCAAGTCGAAAAGGTGATCACGGCCTTGAAGGCCCTTGATAAGGTGGCTTCTAGCGGCATCAACCTGACGGCTGCTGACGTGGTCAGTGCCATGAAGATGGCGGACCGGGGGACGACCGAGTATTTTGGCGACCTCTACAAGCAAATCTTGATCCGGGATGCCAAGGGCCGGCCTGTTCGGGTGAAAAATATGACCCAGAAAGACTACGTTGAAGCCATCAATAAGAGCGACGTGGTCTTTGGCATTGGACCGGCTGGGACCGGGAAGACTTTTTTGGCAGTGGTCTGCGCTGTTGCTGCCTTTAAAAAGGGTGAAGTCTCCAAAATCATCTTGACCCGGCCTGCTGTAGAAGCTGGGGAATCCCTCGGCTTTTTGCCAGGGGACTTGAAGGAAAAAGTTGACCCTTACCTGCGGCCGATTTACGACTCACTTTACGCAATTTTGGGCCAGGGACCAACCGACCGCCTGATGGAGCGGGGCGTCATTGAAATTGCGCCTCTTGCTTACATGAGAGGGCGGACCTTGGAAGACGCCTTTGTCATTTTGGACGAAGCGCAAAATACGACTGATGCCCAAATGAAGATGTTTTTAACGAGACTAGGCTTTAACTCCAAGATGGTCGTTAATGGCGACATGGCCCAGATCGACTTGCCGGGCAAGGCTAAGAGCGGGCTGGTGACGGCCCAAGACATTTTGCAGGGGATTGACCAGATCAAGTTTGTCGAATTCAGCGCCAGCGACGTGGTGCGGCACCCAGTGGTGGCCAAGATTATTCAGGCCTATGAAAGAGAAGGAAAATAATGGAAGGTATTGACGTAAGCTACCAAGATGATGTCGGCTTTTTAGAAAAAGAGGGCCGCGATTGGGAAAAGTGGATCATGGATTTGCTTTTATTAGCCAAAAAGGAGATTGGCAAAGACAACGCTCAAGAAATGAGCATCAACTTTGTGGATGAAGACCGCTCTCAAGCAATCAACCGCGACTACCGGGACAAGGACCGGCCAACGGACGTGATTTCCTTTGCCATTGAAGATGGAGAAGATGGCCTAGACCTGTCTGCCTTTATGGACGACCCAGACTTCACTGAAGATATCGGTGACCTTTTCATGTGTCCAAGCGTCATCGAACGCCATAGCCAAGAATACGGCACCGGCTTTGACCGGGAATTTGGCT
The DNA here is from genome assembly GCF_001434815.1 of Lactobacillus equicursoris DSM 19284 = JCM 14600 = CIP 110162. GTDB lineage: Bacteria > Bacillota > Bacilli > Lactobacillales > Lactobacillaceae > Lactobacillus > Lactobacillus equicursoris. Next base: position 40,127 of record NZ_AZDU01000008.1, on the reverse strand, counting down.
ACACCATCGTTCATGGCTACCTTCACTTGAATGGCTATGACCACATTGAACCGGGTGAAGCCAAGGAAATGTTTGGCATCCAGGGCAAGGTCTTAGAAGAATACGGTCTGCCCCTTTACCCAGACCAATTAGATGAAGGGAGAGGCAAGTAATGACTCCTGAAGAAAAGCAGCTTTTTGACCTGGCCAAGGACCATTTAAAAGACGCCTATGCCCCATACAGCCACTTCCATGTGGCGGCAGCTCTTGTAACTGACCAAGGGGAGATTTTTACTGGGGTTAACATTGAAAATTCTTCTTTTGGTCTAACCAATTGCGCAGAAAGAACGGCTATGTTTGGCTGGGTCAACAGCGGCAGGCCAGGCAAGATCAAGACCCTGTTGATCATCGGCAACACCGACCGGCCAATTTCCCCTTGCGGGGCCTGCCGGCAGGTAATGAGTGAGCTGATGGCGCGGGATGCCAAAGTCATCTTGCCCGACAGCCAGGGCGACTTTGCGGAATACATGGTTGAGCAGCTTTTGCCATACCAGTTTACAGAAAAGGATATTGAAGATGGTGCAAACAAATAAGCATAAGTCAGGCTTTGTGGCCTTAATCGGCCGGCCAAACGTTGGCAAGTCAACCTTGATGAACCGCTTGATCGGGCAGAAGGTGGCGATTACTTCCGCCAAGCCGCAAACGACGAGAAACAAGATTTTTGGCATTTATACCGAAGACGATATGCAGGCCGTCTTTGTCGACACGCCCGGGATCTTTAAGAGCCACTCTGACCTGGACGAATACATGGACAAGGCCAGCCTGTCTGCCTTAAACGACGTAGACCTAGTCCTCTTTATGGTTGATGCTAAAAAAGCGGGCAAGGGTGAAGAATACGTTGCTGGCCTTTTGAAAAATGTGGAAGTACCAGTTTTTTTGGTCATTAACAAGATTGACCAGGTTCACCCAAACGACTTGCTCCCAATTATTGACTCTTACCAAGCAGTTGGCGACTTTGATGAATTTTTGCCAATTTCAGCCAGCCAGGGCAACGGGGTGGACGACCTTTTAAAGACGATCAAGGACTACCTGCCAGAAGGCCCCCAATACTACGCTTCTGACGAAGTAACTGACCGGCCTGAATACTTTGTCGTTGCCGAAATGATCAGAGAGCAGATCTTGCGCTTGACCGGGCAAGAAGTGCCCCACTCAACCGCGGTCTGGGTAGAACAGATGAACGAGCGGATCAATGGCAAATTGCAGGTTAACGCCACCATCTATGTGGAAAAAGATGGCCAAAAGCGGATCATCATCGGCAAGGGCGGCGCCATGATCAAGCAGATCGGGATGAAGTCCAGAAAAGAAATCGAAAGCCTTTTAGGCGAAAAGGTCAACCTCCAGCTCTGGGTCAAGGTCAGACACAACTGGCGCCAAGATCCTGCCTTCTTGAAGTCGATCGGCTACGATAAGAAGGACCTCTAATGGCTTATGACCTGCTGGATGTGACCGGGATTCTCTTTAAAAGGCGGAGGTACCAAGAAGCAGACCTCCTGGCCAAGCTCTGGACCAGGGAACTCGGGATCGTGACCGTGATCATCAAGGGCGGGATGCGGCCCAAGTCCCCTTTTAACGCGGTTGCCTTGCCCTTTACCGAAGGCACTTTTAGCATCTTGACCAAAAGACGGGGCATCAGCCAGCTGCGGGCGACCAAGGATCTCAAGCAGCACGATGAGCTCTATAGCGATCTGGTAAAAAATGCCTACCTGTCTTATCTCTTTGACCTGGCCGACCACGCTTTTAGCGAATACCAACCTTTAGATGAGTTTTATGGGCTATTGGTCAGCGCCTTTAAGCGGATCGTGGCCGGCCAAGACCCGGAAATCATCACCCAAATGGTGGAATTGCAGCTATTAGCTGCCTACGGGGTGATGCCGCATTTGGCCTCTTGCCTTATTTGCGGCAAAGAGCAGGGCATTTTTGACTATTCCATCGCCTTAGGCGGGGTTGTCTGCAGTGACCACTTTAACCGCGTCCAAAGAGAGCACCTGTCGCCAAAAGCAACTGGCCTCATTCGGACTTTGGGCTTGATCCCGATTGACCGTTTGGGCGAAATTGGGGTCAGCGATCAATTAAAGCTGGAGACTCGGCAGGCGATCCGCAAGATCTACCAGGCAACGGTCGATTTGCGGCTGTCCAGCTTGAACTTTTTAGACGAAATCCGGTCCGATATTTTTCCTAAAAAATAATGAAAATAAGCAGTGTTTGTGGTAAAATATAAGCTATATTGGCAATGATGAGGAATCAGAAAAGTACCGTGCAAGCGAGTATCGGCTGGTGGAAGGATACGGCGGGAAAAGGCACCTCTAGCCAAGCTAATTAAGAGCAGGAGACCAATATGTCTTCTGAATTAGGGTGGAACCGCGAATACTTATTTCGTCCCTATGCAACAGTAATTGCATAGGCTTTTTTTATGGCCTTGCATAGGAGGTAACATATGGCACAAAAATTAGATATTCAGACCATGATCTTCAAGCTGGAACAATTTTGGGCTTCCAAGGGTTGCATGATCATGCCGTCTTACGATGAAAATAAGGGTGCAGGGACCATGAGTCCATACACTTTCTTGCGGGCAGTTGGCCCAGAACCATGGAAGGCTTGCTACGTTGAGCCATCCCGCCGGCCAGCTGACGGCCGCTACGGTGACAACCCTAACCGGCTTTTCCAACACCACCAGTTCCAGGTCGTTTTAAAGCCAGCTCCATTAGAAATTCAACAATACTACTTGGATTCTTTGAAGGTTTTGGGCATTGAACCGCTTGAACACGACATCCGCTTTGTTGAAGACAACTGGGAAAACCCATCCATGGGCTGTGCCGGGGTCGGCTGGGAAGTTTGGCTGGACGGGATGGAAGTTTCTCAATTTACTTACTTCCAAACGGTCGGCGAATTAGACGTTAAGCCAACCATGGGTGAAATCACCTACGGTGTTGAACGTCTAGCTTCTTACATCCAAGACGTCAACTCTGTCTTTGACCTGGAATGGGGCGACGGCGTCCTTTACCGGGACATCTTCAAGGAACCTGAATACGAGCACTCCAAGTATGCCTTTGAAGAAAGCGACCAAAAGCAGCTGCTGGAATTCTTTGACACTTACGAAAGAATTGCCAAGCGCCTTTTGAGCAAGAACCTGGTTCACCCAGCATACGACTACATCTTGAAGTGTTCCCACACCTTCAACCTGCTTGACGCGCGCGGCGCTGTTTCCGTTACCGAAAGAGCTGGCTACTTGCACCGGATCCGGAACATGGCTCACGAAGTAGCTGTTAAGTTCGTGGAAGAACGCGAAAAGCGCGGTTTCCCATTGCTGAAGAGTGCACAATTGAAGGCGGAGGCAAGTAATGACTAAAGACTTTTTATTTGAAATTGGCGTTGAAGAAATGCCAGCTCACGTAGTTACCAAGTCAGTTAAGCAATTGGCTGACCGGACCGGCAAGTTCTTGAAGGAAAACGGCTTGGGCTTTAAGGACATCCAAACCTATTCCACTCCTCGCCGTTTGACGGTGCTAGTTAAGGACTTGGCTGAAAAGCAAGCAGACGTTGACGAAGTCAAGAAGGGCCCTGCTAAAAAGATTGCCCAGGACGCTGACGGCAACTGGACCAAGGCTGCCATCGGTTTTGCCCGCGGTCAAGGGATGAGCGCTGATGATATCTACTTTGAAGAATTAAAGGGTGTTGAATACGCTTATGTTCACGTGCAAAAGCCTGGCAAGCTTGCTAAGGACCTTCTTTTAGGCATGACTAGCGTGATCAAGGATATGAACTTCCCAACCAAGATGCGCTGGGACTCACAAGACTTCGAATTCGTTCGTCCAATCCACTGGCTGGTTGCCCTTTACGGTAGCGAAGTCGTGCCAATGGAATTCTTGGGCATCACTGCTGGCCGCAAGACCGCTGGTCACCGCTTCTTAGGTGACAGCGTGGTTTTAGCAAACGCCGATGACTATGTTGAAGCCTTGAGAGACCAATTTGTTATCGTTGACGCTAGTGAACGCAAAGACATGATCGTTTCTCAAATCAACGATTTGGTCAAGAGCAACAACTGGCAAATCAAGTTAGACCAAAGCCTTTTGGAAGAAGTCAACAACCTGGTTGAATATCCAACTGTTTTTGCCGGCTCTTTTGACCCTAAGTACCTGGAAATTCCTGACGAAGTCCTGATTACTTCCATGAAGGACAACCAACGCTACTTTGAAGTCTATGACCAAGAAGGCAAGCTGATCAACCACTTCATCTCTGTTAGAAATGGTAACCGGGAACATCTGGAAAATGTTGTTTCTGGTAACGAAAAGGTCTTGGTTGCCCGTTTGGATGACGCGGTCTTCTTCTACGACGAAGACCGTAAGTACCCACTCAGCCACTTTGTCGACCGGATGGACAGCGTTTCCTTCCATGACAAGATCGGCTCCATGGCAGAAAAGATGGCCAGAGTTCGCATTATCGGCGACTACCTGGCTAAGCGTTTTGGCTTAAGCAGCGAAGAAGTTGCTGACTTTGACCGGGTAAGTGGTCTCTACAAGTTCGACCTCGTTACCCAAATGGTTGGGGAATTTGCTGAACTGCAAGGGGTTATGGGGATGCACTATGCCCGTTTGGCTGGCGAAAACGAAAACGTTTCTGTTGCCATCAAGGAACACTACATGCCAACTACTGCAGAAGGGGAATTGCCAAAGACCAAGGTTGGGGCTCTCTTGTCCGTTGCTGACAAGCTGGATACCATCATTGCCTTCTTTGGCGCTGGCATGATCCCATCATCTTCAAACGACCCATACGCTTTGCGCCGCTATGCTTACGGGATCGTGCGCATCCTCTTAAACGAAGGCTGGTCCCTGCCATTTGGCGAAGTCATTCCAGAACTGGTCGACCTTTTGTCTGGCAAGACGCCTGCCAAGTTGCCGGTTGGCCAAGAAGCTGACCAGCAGCTGGCTGACTTTATCCGCGACCGGGTAAAGCAGTACCTGCAAAAGAACAACTACCAATACGACGTCATCGACGCTGTCTTGGCCTCAAGTGAACAAGACCCAAGCGAAATCTTGGCTGCTGCCAAGGTTCTGCAAGCTCACCACGACGATGCAGCCTTCAAGCCAGTCGTTGAAAGCTTGACGAGAATCAACAACATCTTGTCTAAGGCTAAGTTCACTGAAGCTGCTCCAGTTGATCCAAGCTTATTTGAAGACAGAAGCGAAGAAGACCTTTATAATGGGGTTGAAGCTTTGAAGTCTGTTCGTGATCATAACGACCTGTACGAAGCCTTTGTTGGCTTGCAGCCAGTAATTGACCGCTACTTCGACGTCAACATGATCATGGCTAAGGACGAAGCAGTGAAGAAGAACCGCTTGAGCCAATTGGCTGCGGTTAACGACTTGACTAAGCGCTTAGGCGACTTGAGCAAGCTGGTTATTAAATAAAACAAGTTAAATTAAATAAAGGGTGATGAAATGGCTGGAAGAATTCCGGAAGAATTTGTCAATGAAGTTCGGGATAGCGTCAACATTGTCGACGTAATCAGCCAATACGTGTCACTTGAGAAGAGAGGCAAAGACTATGTTGGTCTTTGCCCTTTTCATCAAGAAAAAACTCCTTCTTTTAGCGTCAGTCCAGACAAGCAGTTTTTCTACTGCTTTGGCTGTCACCGGGGCGGGAACGTCTTCAAGTTCATTATGGAAAAAGAAGACCTGACTTTCCCAGAAAGCGTCAAGCAAGTGGCCGATTTTGCCGGCATCAGCCTGCCAGCCAGCTACAAAGAGCAGCCGGTTAAGCTGAATCCTTTGATGGAAATGCACAAAGAAGCAGCAGATTTTTACCACCAAATCCTGATGACGACAAAGATTGGGGAACGGGGGCTAGAATATGCCAGAAGCAGACAGCTGGACGATGAGACCCTGAAGCACTTCCAGGTGGGCTACGCCCCAGACCGGGGCGATCTGCTGTTAACCTACCTAAGAGAGCAGGGCTTTGAAGATTCCTTGCTCAGCCAAAGCGGCCTTTTTGTCCAAAGCAAGGATGGCCGGCTCTTTGACCGCTTCCGGGACCGCTTGATGTTCCCGATGACCGATGAGGCCGGGCATCCGGTGGCTTTTTCCGGCAGACGCCTTAGCGACAATAAGGAAGAAGCCAAGTATTTGAACAGTCCGGAAACCAGCGTTTTTAACAAGTCAAACCTGCTCTTCCACTTTGCTGAAGCTAAAAAGCACGCGAGAAAAGAAGGCCACCTGGTACTCTTTGAAGGGCACATGGACGTGATCAGTGCCTATAAGGCCGGCGTCAAGACCGGGATTGCCTCCATGGGGACCAGCTTGACCGAGCAGCAGGTTTACATGATTCGCCGGATTACCAAGAACGTCATCATCAACTATGACGGGGACGATCCCGGTCTGCATGCCGCTGAGCGGGCAGTCGGCCTCTTTAAGCAAGCCGGCAACTTCAACTTAGGGATTGTTGTCTTGCCGGAAAAAATGGACCCCGATGAATATGTCAAGCAGTACGGGGCCGAGCATTACCAGGGGGCCATCAAGGGCGCTATTTCGACGACGGACTTTTTCCTTTACCGGTTAAAGCAAAAGTACAATCTCAATAATGAAAGGGAGAAGGTCAATTATCTGGCTGAAGCCATTCAAGAAATTGCTGGTTTGAACCCGGTTGAACAGGATCTTTATGTAAACCGTCTGTCTGAAGAAAGCGGGGTATCGGTTGAAGCCTTAAAGGTCAACTTGTCCCGGGCTAGACGGCGCAACCGCCGGGTTGAGCAGCATACGAATTATCAGCTGCCAGAAGAGCCAGCGCCGATGCCAGAAATGGTTCAGCCAGAGTCGCCCTTAAAATTGAAGGCGCAAAAGGCCCAGCAGCGCCTCTTATATGCCTATATCTATTCAGATGAGGCCAGAAAATATTTGCTGGGAAATGGCTTTGTTTTTCCAGAAGCCAGCTACGAGAAATTGGCCAAGCTATGGCTGACCTACATTGAAACACATGAAAAAGTTTCAATTAAGGAGTTTTTAGATTTTATTCCTGACGAACTTCAGAGTATAATTGTTAGTACTGATATAATGGAGTTACCAGGTACAATTACCTTGGAAGAACTCGAAGCACAGGTTAGAGTACTCAACTTGTGCAAGATTGACGAAGAAATTGATCAGCACATGCAGGCAATTGCAGCCGCCAAGAGCCGGGGCGATCAATTATCGGTTTTAAGAGAGACGCAGGCAATTTTGCAGCTGCGGCAGTTGAAGCGGCAGGAGGAGGCAGCCGGTGACGGATAAGACGAATAAAAGCTCTGGGAAGGACCAGCTCAGCCTAGAAGCAGCAGTGAAGCTGGTAGTGGAAGAAGTTAAAGGCGACCGGCAGATTACCGAGCTGGCTTTTACCCAAAAGTTGATCAGACCCTACAAGCTGGAAGGGCAGGCTGTCGATCAATTAGTGCAGGAGTTTGAAGACAGCGGGATCAGCATCGTGGACGAGGCCGGCAAGCCGTCTAGACTAGCCTTGACCAAGCAAAAGCACGTGGAAAAGGCTGAATTAAACAGCATGGCGGCTCCAAGCGGGATCCGGATGAATGACCCGGTCCGGATGTATTTGAAGGAAATCGGCCGAGTTAACCTCTTGTCCAGCGAAGAAGAAGTGGCCTTGGCCAAGCGGATTGAGGCCGGAGACGAAGAAGCCAAGCAAGAGCTGGCAGAAGCCAACTTGCGCTTGGTGGTTTCCATTGCCAAGCGCTATGTTGGCCGGGGGATGAGCTTTTTAGACCTGATTCAAGAAGGCAACATGGGCTTGATGAAGGCCGTTGACAAGTTCGACTACCGCTTGGGTTATAAGTTCTCTACTTATGCCACTTGGTGGATCCGGCAGGCGATCACCAGAGCGATCGCTGACCAGGCCCGGACCATCAGAATTCCGGTTCACATGGTCGAAACCATCAACAAACTGATCCGGATCCAAAGACAGCTCTTGCAGGACCTAGGCCGAGACCCTGAGCCAGAAGAAATCGCAGCCGAAATGGACATCACGACCAAGAAGGTCCGGGAAATCCTCAAGATTTCACAAGAACCGGTTTCTCTGGAGACGCCAATTGGCGAAGAAGACGATTCTCACCTAGGCGACTTTATCGAGGACAAGGATGCCATGAGTCCAGAGCAGCACGCAGCGAATGAAATGCTAAAAGAGCAGCTTTCAGAAGTCTTGAGAACCTTGAGCGCGCGCGAAGCTGATGTTTTGCGCCTGCGCTTTGGCTTAGACGATGGCAAGACGCGGACTTTAGAAGAAGTGGGGCAGCATTTTGACGTAACGCGCGAGCGGATCCGGCAGATTGAGGCCAAGGCCTTGAGAAAGCTGCGTCACCCAAGTCGCAGTGGTCAACTGCGCGATTTCCTTGATTAGTTTTTAGTATTGCAGGCTAAGAAAACAGTATTGACGATAAAGAGTGAAGGCGATCAAATGACAGACAAAGCAAAGAGCGCTGCCAAGGACCAGCAACTGTCCCTGGCTGATGCGGTAAAGATAGTTGTTAAGGATGTCAAAAAGCAAAAGCAGATTACAGACAAGGAATTCACTGATCGTTTACTTAAGCCGTATCAGCTGGAAGGCAAGGCTGTTGATCAGCTGGTGCAGGAATTTGAAGACAATGGGATCAGCATTGTCAACGAAAAAGGGGAACCTTCGAAATTAGCCTTAACCAAGCAAAAGCACGTGGAAAAGGCTGAGCTGGAAAATCTGGCAGCCCCAGGCAGCCGGATGAATGACCCCGTGCGCCAATACCTAAAGCGGATCGGCCGGGTCAACCTTTTGACTGGGAATGAAGAAGTTGAATTAGCCAAGCGGATTGAAGCTGGAGACGAAGAGGCTAAGGAAGAATTGACCAATGCCAACTTGCGGTTAGTGGTTTCCATTGCCAAGCGCTATGTTGGCCGGGGGATGAGCTTTTTAGACCTGATTCAAGAAGGCAACATGGGCTTGATGAAGGCAGTTGACAAGTTTGACTACCGCCTTGGCTTCAAGTTCTCCACTTATGCCACTTGGTGGATCAGACAGGCGATCACTAGAGCGATCGCTGACCAGGCTCGAACCATCAGAATTCCGGTTCACATGGTTGAAACCATCAACAAGCTGATCCGGATCCAAAGACAGCTCCTGCAGGACCTTGGCCGGGATCCTGAACCGGAAGAAATCGCAGCCGAAATGGACTTGCCGGTTAAAAAGGTCAGAGAAATTCTCAAGGTGGCCCAGGAACCAGTATCGCTGGAAACCCCAATCGGGGAAGAAGACGACTCACACCTTGGCGACTTCATTGAAGACAAGGATGCCACGAGTCCTGAGCAGCACGCAGCCAATGAGCTGCTGAAAGACCAGCTGGCAGAAGTCCTTGACACTTTGACTGACAGAGAGGAAAATGTTTTACGTCTGCGTTTTGGGCTTGATGACGACAACCCGCGCACGCTGGAAGAAGTGGGCCGGGTCTTTGGCGTAACGCGCGAGCGGATCAGACAAATTGAAGCCAAGGCTTTGAGAAAGCTGCGGCACCCAAGTCGAAGCAACCAGCTTCGCGACTTTTTAGAGTAGTAAATTAGCAAATTAATAATGAACAGGGCGGATTGAATGGCAAAAGAAAATGCTTCTAACGTAAATGATTTTCCACTGGAAAAGGCAGTAAAAATGGTGATTGCCGGTCTCTCAAAGACCAAGCAGATCAGCGAAAAAGACCTAAAGGCACGGCTTTTGGTCCCATATCAGCTGAACCAAGAAGATACTGCCAAGCTGGTTGAACAGTTTGCGGATAGTGGGATCAGCATTGTCGATGATCAGGGCGAACCATCAAGCCTTGCATTGAAAATTCAGGAGGAAGCTGAAAAAGAAGAGAAGAAAGAATTAATCAATTCTAGTGACAGCGACCGGGTTTATGATTCCGTCCGCATGTACTTAAAAGAAATCGGCAAGGTGCCGCTTCTCAGCCGGGATGAAGAAGTAGAAGTGGCTAAGCGGATTGAAGCCGGGGATGAATCAGCTAAAGACGAACTGGCGGCTGCCAACTTGCGGCTCGTTGTGTCGATTGCCAAGCGCTATGCCAAGCACAATGGGAAGATGGGCATCTTGGACTTGATCCAGGAAGGCAATATTGGCCTGATGAAGGCAGTTGACAAGTTTGATTACTCCAAGGGCTTTAAGTTCTCTACTTACGCCACTTGGTGGATCAGACAGGCCATTACCCGGGCTTTAGCTGACCAAGACCGGATGATCAGAATTCCAGTTCACGTGGTTGAAAGCATCAACAAGATGAACCGGATCCAGCGGGTACTCCAGCAAGACTTGGACCGGGATGCCAAGCCAGAAGAACTGGCTGCGGAAATGGATGAGCCGCTTCAAAAGGTTCAAGAAATTTTGACGGTAGCCAAGAACCAGGAAACCGATTCTCTGGACAAGCCAGTTGGTGAAGAAGGGGATTCCCAATTAGGCGACCTGCTGGAAGACAACAAGGCAGTTAACCCAGAAGAATACACGGCCTTTGAAATGCTGAAAGACCAGCTGTCAGGGATGATGGACGACTTCTTGACCGAAAGAGAGGCTAAGGTCTTGACTCTCCGCTTTGGTCTAGGCGATGACGAACCCCACACCCTGGAAGAGGTTGGCCGGGAACTGGGCGTGACCCGGGAACGGGTGCGGCAGATTGAAGCCAAGGCAGTTAAGAAGCTCAAGCACCACTCAGACATGCTGCAAGACTACTTCTCAGCTGAATAGGCAGATTAAGAAGAACATGTTTCCATTTTTTGGAAGCATGTTTTTTCTTTTGACAGAAAAGCTGAAAAAGCAGCGATCCCGAAATGACCAATTATGACTTTTTTAAGGGAGTGAACGCTTTTATGGGCAGGCATCCGGTTTAACATCAACGAACCATTCCTGTTTGGTTTGCCGGTAGTTTACAACGTTAACTTGTTTGTACTATCAGTCAAGGAAAACCGGGCCAAGCTCAAGAAGTCCATTGATAACATCAACGTTGCCAATAAAGAGCTGGTTCACAAGATCTAAGGAGGAGTCGTCATGTCCGCATTATCTGCTAATTTGGCCCTGCCCTTCACTGGGATTTTCATCAGCCTGGCCGTCTTCCTTTTTGGTCAATTTCTCTTTAAAAAGAGCCACGGCTTCTTCCTTTTCCACCCCTTGTTAGTGGGGACGGTTTGCGGGATCCTCATTCTAGTTGTCTGGGGCAAGCTGAGCGACATGAGCACAGCAGCTGTTTACAATAAGTACTTCCTGCCAGGGGGCAATATTATCAACTGGTTCCTGCAGCCAGCAACGATTGCTTTTGCCATCCCGCTATATAAGCGTAACGATGTCGTTAAAAAGTACTGGAAAGAGACCATCCTGGCCCTGGTTGCTGGTTCATTTATCGCCATGTTCGCCATCCTGGCCGTTGCGAAATTGCTGGGATTAAGTCGAGCAACGACGATTGCTATGCTGCCACAAGCGGCGACTTTGGCGATTGCTACCCAGATCACCACTTCCCTGGGTGGGCAAGCCGCGATCACTTCTTTAGCCTGCATCTTAAATGCCGTGATCATCTATGCCGCGGGTGATATCTTGATCAAGGCCTTCCGCTTGGACAAGTCTGACATCGGCCTGGGTCTGGGCCTGGGGACAGCTGGCCACACGGTTGGTTCGGACAAGGGAGTGGAACTTGGCTCAGTAGAAGGGGCAATGGCCTCAATTGCCGTGGTTATCATTGGCCTGGTGATGAACTTCATCGTCCCGATCTTTGTAAATCTGTTTATGTAAGCTAAAAAAATCCTGCCGAGCTGGACTTGGCAGGATTTTTTAAAGCAGCTGTCAGGCAAGAGGCGACAGTGGGCTGGTTGGCCGCGATAAGGTTCCGGGATCGCGCGCCAAGCTGAAATTGTAACTTAAGCAACAATAGCGCCACCAGATTTGTTCTGGTGGCGCTATTTAATTGTCGGCGATTGCCGGTGATGCCTCCTGTATTCATTCGGCGTCTGGCCCGTTTCTTGCCTAAAGGCGCGGTAGTAGGTACTGACGCTAGGGTAGCCGACGATCGTGCTGATCTCCTCGATGCTCTTGGTCGTCAGCTCTAGAAGGGACTTGCTGATCGACACCCGGGTCTCCGTCTTTAGCTGACTAAAAGTCTGGTCAAAGAGCTGCCTAATCAGGCGGGACAGGTACTTGGGCTGGTAACCAAAGTGCTGGGCCATCTTCTCCAAGCTAACGTCTTGAACATTGGCTACCAGGTAGTTCATGATCATCCCGCTCCTGGTCATCGAATTGGTATAGTGGACATTACTGCTGGGAAAATGGGACGAATCCAGGCAAACTCGCCCATGATAGTGCCGGGACAGCTCGGTTAAGAAGCCCGCGCAGGCCAGCGACAGTTCATAATCAAGGAAGTAGTCGCCTTCTCCCGCCTCCGAAATCCGCTGGCAGAAGTTCAGCCCCTAATGGCAGATCATGTTGTCCAGGCCAGTGTAGTGCACGTAGCTTTCCGCCTGGTCCAGGTCCTTGAAAACGTCATGAACCAGGCCGTTATTGGCCATGGTTAGGGTGTCAAGGACTGCCTGCCGCTTAAAGTCCAGGCTGATCAGCCTTAATTTAAAAGGCTCTTTGTTGAAAAAAGCTATCCGCGGCAATTTCTTTGAGATCACGATATCGTAAGCATCCAGCTGACAGGGCAAGTTGTTCAAAAGGGCATGGCAGGGTGAGAGGACCTCCACCAGCTCTAAGTGAAAAGCTGAGCTTATCTCTGTGCCTTTTTCCGCGATAAACGAATCATGTCCAAGTTCAATTCTGCCCACGACTTTCCGCTCAATAAACATTTGCTCCCTCTTCTAAAAGTTACTTTTTGCTAATAATTTAGATACCCGGCTTAATTACTATTATACTTTTTTCACGATATAATGTAAGCGGTTAAGAAAATTAAGTGTGAAAAAACGAGGAGAAATACCATGTCATATCAAGATGGAAAATACCAAACTGAAGCAGAAGGCCTGCACGGCCCAGTTAAGGTGGCCACGACCATCACTGATGGAAAGATCAGCGCTGTAGAGGTCCTGGTCGGAGCAGGTGAATACCAGTCAAAGGCCAATGAGGTAATTGCTGACGAAATCATCGCCTCCCAGTCAACTGAAGTTGATGCTGTATCTGGCGCGACCGTTTCATCCAATGCTATCATGACTGCTGTAAAGAAGGCCCTGAAGGAAGCTAGCGGTGAAAGCCAGGACAAGACTAAGGAAGAATTGACCACCGACCTGGCCATTGTCGCTGCCGGCCCAGCTGGCTTAGCGGCCGCCGTTGCCGCGGCTGAACAGGGGGTCAAGGTCCTCGTTTTTGAAAAGGAAAAGATTACTGGCGGGACCGCCAACATGGGGATGGGGCCACTGGGGATCAATACCAAGATCCAAAAGGCCAACTTCAATGAAATCTCTGTGGCTGAAGCCTTGAAGAACCAGATGGAATACACCCACTACCGGGTTAATGGCCGCCTGGTCGCCCGCTACTTCAAGCAATCCGCCTCAACTATTGACTGGCTGGAAGGCATGGGGGTCAAGTTTGCCGGGGCTTTCCGCTACTTTAAGGAATCTAACGCCACCTGGCACATCGTTGACCCAGGAGATGGCAAGATCGGGCCTGGCTGCGCCTCAGCCATGAACAAGGCTTTAACCAAGCGGGCTGAAGAATTGGGAGTCAAGTTCTACCTGGAGACCCCAGTCAAGCAGCTGTTGACTAAAGAAGGCAAGGTGACCGGCCTGCTGGCTGAAAGTGAAGAAGCTGAATACACGGTTCAAGCCAAGGCTGTAGTCGTTGCAACTGGCGGCTATGGATCAAGCGCGGAAATGCTGAAAGAACGGCAGGGCTTTGACCTGGACAAGAACTTCTTTACCTTCAACGTGCCGGGGATCAAGGGTGAAGGCCTGAAGATGATGTGGCAGGCCGGGGCTCAAAAGTACGGCGACACGGTCGAAATGATCTACATCCTGCCGCACAACCTGGAATACATGGTGGCTGATGGGGTTCTGCGCCAGCCAAACTTGATGATCAACCAGGATGGGGACCGCTTTATGGATGAAGGGATGCTGGGCAATACCACCTTCTCTGGCAATGCCATGTTCCTTCAGCCAGGCCACTATGCCTATGTCATCATGGACCGGGCAATTCTGAAGCAGTACCAAGATGAAGGACCTGACATCATGGACATCGTCCACCCAGCTGCCGGCTTTAAGCTGCTGGACCCAGTCATTAAGAAGGCTGAAGAGAATGGCTATGAGGCAATCATTACGGCTGATACTGTCGCTGAATTAGCTGAAAAATTAGCCATCCCGGTTGACAAGCTGCAAAAAACCATCGACGACTACAACAGTTACTGTGACCATGGCCAGGACCCTGACTTCTTCAAGAATCCTGACTACCTCCACAAGCTGACTGGGGAAGGCGGCTACCTGGTCGGCAAGTTCTACAGCGGGGCCTACGGGACGGTTGGCGGTGTCAAGATTGATGAGAACTGCCAAGTCCTGGATGACGACGATAAGGTAATCCCAGGCCTGTACAGCGCTGGATCAGATGCCAATACCATCTATGCCGACAGCTACAACTTTACTCTGCCAGGCAACACTATGGGCTTTGCCGTAAACTCCGGCCGCATCGCCGGCCTGGAAGCAGCCAAATACATTGCTAAATAATTGAATATGGCAGAAAGACGGTTGACATCAGTCAACCGCCTTTTTCATCCAATCAATTGAATTTCCTAGATCCAAAAGTAAAGACATGCAAAACATGTTGAAATTTTATGTAGAGTTCACGGAAAAACAGGAGAAAGTTTATGGATGACAATGAAATGTGGAAGGCAGTTCAAACTTGCGACCGCTGTAAGCCTAACCTGCCGGGCTATGACCTTGATTCCAACCTGGCTATGCCGCTGGCCTGGAAGCTAAAAGACTGCTCCTTGACCTGGAAAAGGGCAGGAAAAAACGGCTGATTAATTTCAGTCGTCTTTTTGTTTATATTTATTTGATAAAGCCCTTAACGTAGTGGTAAAGGTGTTTGCGTTCTTCTGCTTTTAATTTAGCCTTCTTGGCTGCCAGGGTCTTATTGTAGCTAGTAGCCTTGATGTTGTAGCTGTCAGCCTTTTGGTTATATTCCTTGACCTCGGCTTGCTTTCCCAGGCTGGTCGTAATGATCGTCATTGGATTCAGCCAGGTGCCATTGTCCTTGTAGTAGTTCTTGTAAGGGTGACCCTTTTTGGTGATGTAGTCCTTGCTGGTCTTGGTGACGCCCAGGTGGAGGTGAGAGTCGGTCAAGCGGCCGATCTTTTGACCCAGCTTCAGCTTTTGGCCAACCTTAACGCTAATGTCGCTCCGGTTAAGAAAGGCTTCTTGGTAGATTTCCACATAGCCATCGTCTGAGACAACCCAGACATAGTAGTCAAGCCCTTGTACGTAGGCGATCTTTTTGACGGTGCCAGGGTGGACGGCTAAAACTGCTGCCTTATTGCCGACCTCGCTCCAGCCAAAGTCCCAGCCGTCATGGAAGTAGGACTTCTTCGGGTAGGTCCGCCGGCAGATGTCGGTTTTCCCGTAGCGCTGACCCGACAAGTACTTGATCTTCTTGGTGTAGCACTTAGCAAAAGGATAGCCCCAAATCTGAGACTTGGTAACGGTTTTCTTTTTCTTTAAGGCCTTTGGCTGGGTAGCAATCAGTTTAATGTCGTCAGCTACGGGATAGCTGTGAATGTAAAAGCCGGCAAAGGCGAAGAGGCCGATGAAGACCAAGATGGTCAAGATGGTTCGCCACTTTTTGCTATTTTTTTTCTTCTTGTTTTTCTGATTTTTTTTCGTACTTTTCTTACTACTCATTAATATAAAAAGTCCTCTTTGTTAAACAACATATGCTCATCCAAATCGGGATTTAAAAAGAGCTTCAGATCCTGGCCAAAATTGTGGGCAAGCTGTCGCTTTGCTAAATCGGCAATTTTGACCCACTCCAACTTGCCTTCTCTTGAAGACTTGATCTCTCCTTGAAAGTGGTCTGCCCGGTAAAAGAAGACCAGGTAGCGGTGGTCCTGTTTGTCAAAAAATTGCTTAAAGCCAACTAAGCGGGGATGGTCGATGTCGAGATTGGTTTCCTCTTTAACCTCTCTAACCACCGAGTCATGAACTGATTCGTGCTTTTCGACGTGGCCGCCCGGAAAGGCGAGACCAGGCCAAACCGGGTCTTCCCGTTTGATGGTTAAGACGCGGTCTTGGTTCACGATCATGCACATGTTGGTCAAGGTTACTGCTTCAGTGCGATCCATATTCCCTAAAAGCCTCCTTAGCTTTTGATAGTCAAAACTTCTCTCTATTATAGCACGCTGGTTAATTTTTTGCAGAAAAGCCCTTTTGCTTGGGCAATTATGATAAAATTTATTTCTGTAAAGGAGCAGATTTTCAATGAATTTAAGACTAAATCGCCTGGCAGAGATGGTAGATCCTAATAGCCGGGTTGCCGACATTGGGACCGATCATGCCTATTTGCCAATTAGACTGGTGGAACAGGGCAAGGTCAGCTACGCCATCGCCAGTGACGTGGCCAAGGGACCTTTGGCTAATGCCGAAGCCGACATCCAGGCAGCCGGCTTAGCTGACCAAATCGAAACCCGTCTCGGTTCAGGCCTTGAGACCGTGAAAAAGGAAGACCAGATCGATACGGTCGTGATCGCCGGCATGGGCGGCAAGCTGATGGTGACTTTGCTTAGCGAAGCTGCCAGCCGGGGCGCTTATTATCCGACCTTGGTCTTAGAAGCCAATATCGGCGAAAACAACGTTCGCCAGTGGCTGATGGATAATCGGTATGAAATCGTCGAAGAAGACATTGTGGCTGAAGCTGGCCACATCTATGAGCTGATCAAGGCCAAGCTGACCGACCAGGTTCACCCTCTGACGGTTAAGGAAGTGGAATTTGGCCCGCTCTTACTGAAGCAAAAGACTCCCGTTTTTTACCAAAAATGGGAAGGGCAAGAAAAATACTACCAAAAGCTGCTGGCAAATTTGAACAAGGCCAAGCAAAAAGACGAAGTGCGGATCAAGCAGGTTGAAGACTTGCTGGCCATGATTCAAGAAGAACTGGCTCACTAGGAGGCAAAGATGACTCAGGTAAAAGAAATCGTTGCTAAGCTGAATGAATTTTTCCCAGAAGCAATTGCGACTGAGGGCGACCCAGTTGGCTTGCAGATCGGGTCACTTGAAGCGCCGGTGACCAAGGTCATGACCACTCTGGACGTTCGGCCTAACGTGGTCGATGAAGCCATTGAGCGGGGCGTAGACCTGATTATCAGCCACCACCCGCTGATCTTCCGTCCAGTTGATAACTTGGACTATAGCGACCCGCAAAAGGCCATGTACGCCAAAATTATCGCACATGGCATCACCGTTTACTCTATTCACACCAATTCCGACAAGGCGCAAGATGGGTCAAGCGACTGGCAGGCCCAGGAACTGGGCTTAGAAAGGGTCGCACCTTTTGCCCTTGACAAAGACGGCATCGCCATTGGCCGGCAGGGCTTTTTGCCAAAAGCAATGACTGCCCGGGACTTTGCTGAATATGTCAAGGAAAAAATGGGCGTGGACATGGTGCGTTTAATTACAGCTGATGAAGCAAAGTCCATCAGCAAGGTGGCTTTCGTCTGCGGGGACGGCAACAAGTTCTGGCGGCAAGCCCTCAAGGACGATTGCGATGCCTACATTACCGGGGATGTTTACTACCACACGGGCCATGACATGATTTCTAGCGGCCTGACCGTGGTCGACCCAGGCCACTACACAGAAAAGCTCTTCAAGTACGAAGTGGCTAAGCGCCTCCAGCACTGGCAAAAAGCGGCCGGCTGGCAGACCGAAATCTTGATCAGTGAAGTATCAACTGATCCTTTTCACAATATTTTTTAGATAGATTTTTTACCAGGAAGGAAAAGAAAAATGGAATATCCAACCCTGTTGCCAAGATTTTTAAAGTACGTCAAGATCAACTCCCGCTCAGATGAGCACGCAGACCGCTTCCCATCTACCCAAAGAGAAGTGGACTACCAAATGGTGATCATAGAAGAATTGAAGGAACTTGGCTTAAGCGACGTTCACTATAACGAAAAGGCCGGGACGGTCATCGCTGAAATCCCATCTAACGTCGACTGGGACGTGCCAGTGATGGGATTTTTGGCTCACTGTGACACGGCTGACTTTAATTCCGAAAACGTTAAGCCGCAAATTACCGAAAACTACGATGGCGTATCCAAGATTCAGTGGGGGACAGCGAATTTTACTTGGATCCAGCCGTTTTCCCTAATCTAAAGAAGTACAAGGGTCAGACTATTATCTCTGCTTCTGGTGATACTTTGCTCGGTGGGGACGACAAGTGCGGCGACAGTGAATTGGTTACTTTCGCCGAATACCTCTTGGCTCACCCAGAAATCAAGCACGGGACCATCCGCCTAGGCTTTACCCCGGACGAAGAAATCGGGACTGGTGCTCAGCACTTTGACGTAGAAGACTTTGGTGCTGAATTTGCCTACACGGTAGATGGCGAAGGCCCAGGCAAATTGGACTGGGGAACTTTCTCAGCTGCCCAATTTGAATTGGACATCCAAGGCGTCAACGTCCACCCAGCCGTTGCCAAGGGGCAAATGATCAACGCCATCCAAGTGGGGATCGATTTCCAAAACTCCCTACCTCAAGATGAAGTGCCAGAAAAGACTGATGGCGAACAAGGCTTTTACCACTTGATGGACTTCTCAGGAACGGTTGACAATGCCCACCTGGCCTACATCATCCGCGACTTTAAGCGCGACGGCCTGGAAGCCCGCAAGAACCTGGTTAAGGAAAAGGTTGCCGAATTAAACGCTAAGTACGGCGAACGGATCAAGCTGAAGATGTGGGACCAATACTACAACATGGCTGATGAACTGGCCAAGCACATGGAAATCATCGACCTGGCCCGGGATGCCTACAAAGCCTGCGGCTTAACCGAAATCAACGAAGAACCAGTTAGAGGGGGTACGGATGGCTCCCAGCTTACTTACATGGGCTTGCCATGTCCAAACCTTTTTGCCGGGGAAGAAAACATGCACGGCCGTTATGAATACACGGTTTTGGAATCCATGTGGAAGGCTGTTGACGTCATGATCAAGATGGCCGAACTAAACGCGGAAAGAGCTAAATAGAATAACCAGAAAAGACTGCTGATTAGCCAGCAGTCTTTTTTGTTAAAAAGCTTAGATCACATGTTCTGTGAATAACTTTGGTGGAAAAAGGGTGTGAAACAAAAAACGATGTTAAGCCTTTACAGGCTTTTGGATAAAAATACTATTATACCGGCTTTGGTTGCTTGCGAATCAGACTTAAAAAATAATGATAGCAAGTCAAACTGTTAAGAAAAAATAGATACAAAAGCTGTAATATCGGGATTTATTGCGTTTTACATTTTTTAGCAAGTGTAAAATATCCAGCGTGGAACAATAACAAGTAGTAAAAAGAAAAAATGGTAAAAAATAGCAAAAGAAAAAGGCAGTCAATGACTGCCTTTGATTACATTTGTGACTGGATGTAGTCGAGCATTTGGTTGACTTCATCACTGGTGAAGTTGCCCCGGCCTTGCTTCATGGCGTGCACCTTTTCAACAGAAAGGTGACTGGCAAAGGCCAAACTCGTGTCACTCACGTCGTGCTTGCTTTGAAATTCGATGATTGTGTCTGAAAGTTCTTCTGGTTTCATGATCTTCACTCCTTCATCTTCATAAGTTAATTTTACCATTTTTTAAGGATGAAGGCGTGAACTTAAAAGAAAACTTCCGAAAAATTAGTAAAAATTAGTGCTGATCTTGGTGACCGGCCAGTAGCGGAGAACAACCTTACTCAAGAGGTAGCTGCGCTTAACTTGACCGAATTTGCGGGAGTCCTTAGACACGTCTCGGTGGTCACCCATGACCCAGTAGTAGTCCTTCTTGATTTTCACCTTGAAGTTGCTGGTGTAGTTGGACCCAGCCAGGTTGTCGGCCTTCTTATATTTGTTATTAAGGTATGGCTGAGCGACCTTTTTGCCGTTGATATAGAGGACGTCATTTTTAGATTGGACAGTGTCGCCAGGCAGGCCGATCACCCGCTTGATGTACATGGCGCCGGCTTGGTCAGGGGCCTTGATGATCACGACGTCGTTACGTTTAGGAGTAAATTTGCGCACTGCAATCAATCGGTCGCCATCTTCAAAGGTTGGCTGCATGGATGGGCCAGAGACCACTTCATTGGCTAAGAAGAAGGAGAAGACAACATAATAGATTGAGACAAAGATCAGGAACATTACCAGGACGTCACGGAAAAATTTGCCCCAGCTTTCTTCTTCAGCGGCTTGCTTCTTTTTATTCATTGATTAAAATCTCCTTTTATTGTCTATCAATTCATTATAGCACTTGTTGTTACAGTAAAATATTCTTTTCACGTTCAAAACGGAAAGGAGAGCAAAGAATTCTTGGAGAAATTTTCTATAGTGTTGAAGCGCATAATATTTTTACTTCTTGACAATCATTTGATTAGTGATAGCATTGAATACAAAAGTAACTGTTATCAAGAAAGAGGGAATCTTAATGAGTAAGCACAAAAAAACATTTGTTTCATTTCTGACTGCGATTCTAGTTATGGCCGTGTGTTGGGTTATGCCAGAATCAAAGCAAGTACTTGCTGACACTAATGAAACGTATGGTGAAACCGCCCTTTATAAAGGTGTTAGTTCAGCTAGTACAAACCGAGTTCATGCAAAAAAAGGATATAAAGTTGGTGTTTCAACTCGCGGTAAGAAAGTTCGTGTGAAAATTTTTAGATACGGAAAATTGGTTCACTCATATACGGTGAAAACTTCTGGTATTAAAATGAAGTTTAGGAATTTCAGTGGGTCAGGAGATTACTCTGTTAGAGTTTACAACAATAGTTCAAAAACTTTGATGGCAGGTGTCGAAATTTGGGCGTACTAAAATCTTAATGTAGCTTGTTAACTAAACTGATAGAATACAAAAGTAGAGAAATCAAAAAAATCTTCGAAATGAGTTTCGAAGATTTTTTTGATTTTATTCATGCAGGGGCGGCATCTGGTCCGCCCTTTTTTACTATCTCTTCAGAAAAGGGGATGAGATTGCACTGGACAGCGTTGTACTGGTAGTAGGCTAGGCGCTTTGGCGGGCAATGGAGCAGGTCCAGCAGCTCCTTGTCAGAATATTTCTGCTGGCTGATCATAGAGTAGACATAGGACAAGCGCAGGTTGGTCAAGGTCAGGGGCATAGGGGAGAGGAGATCCTTGTCTGGCTTGACTAGCTGCATGATATTGTTGCTGCTGGCATATGGCTTTCCTGACCTAGAAGCAAAGATATAGGGGTCGGGATTGTCTGCAAAAGAAAGAGTACCAGTTAAGTAGTCAGTCATGTCAGCTAAATCATCCTTGACATCGCTGGATCTAAGACTTAATAGCTCTTTAGCCTGGTAGCCCAGGGCAAAAAGCTGCAAGAGCCATAAAGTTAAAGGATGCTGGACATAGGGGATCAAGGCTGGCAAGTGGTCCTGCCAGTCAATTACATAGGTCTTGCGGCACTCAAAAGAGTAGCCTTTCAAATCCAGCAGGTGGTAGGTCGGGGTGATACCGGCCAGGGCCAAGTAGTAGAAGTACTTTTTGATGTAGGAGACATACTTGTTGACGGTCGTAACCTGCAGCTTCTCCTTGCTAGACAGCTGTTGCAGGTAGTCTCTGACATTGTTGGCCGTGATCTCGTTGACCTCGCTTGATGGAAAATTCACTTGGGCATAAGTGAAAAAATGGTCCAAGCAGTAATTGGCGTTCTCAATTGACTTGGAGCTGAGCCTTTGCGGGCCCCGGCACCAATTTTCAAAGCCGGTTTGGTGAGGGTACATAAGTTGCTCCTTTATATTTATCTATCGTTTAAGCTTCCTAATTGTTACTACAATAATTATAACACAATAGCGCGGCTTCGCCGCGCCCAACAAAACAAGGTTAACAAAAAGTATGTTGATAAGAACTGTCCCATTGACTTTCTGGCAAAAAAGCCAGAAAAATTGAACGCCGATTGTAAAATCAAATTGAACACTGTTCCGATCCAGTAAGAAAAAATGCTTTCACTGAATCAGAGCACAAAAAATCTATTTCAACCATCTGGTAGAATATGAATCACCACAAACATTTCTAGAGAGGTTAAAATGGATCATTCATATTCTAACACTAAACCACACCAAAAAGGCAAACACCTTACGTTAAACGACCGGACTACGATCCAGGAATTGCACTCCAAGGGCTTCTCTAATCGTGCTATTGCTAGAGAACTTAACTGCTCACCTAGCACGGTCAGGTATGAGCTCAAAAGAGGCACAGTATCCCTGTATACCGGCAATCTGAAGCGGTATAAAGCTGTCGAAGGACAAAGCACTTACGAACTACATAGAAGCGAATGCGGCCGCAAGAGATTGTTTCTTCGCAGACATAAGTTTATTGACCATGTTTCCCGCTGCTTCCATAATCGAGGCTGGTCTCTTGATGCTTGCGTGGGTTATGCTTTGGCTGAAGGGATCTTTCAAAAGGATCAGATCGTATCAACCAAAACCCTGTATAACTACGTTGACTTGGTCCTAATGGACATCAAGAACGGTGATCTTCCAGAGAAGGTCAAGCGCAATACAAAGACTCGCCGTGCCCGTGTAAACAAGCGTATCCTGGGACGAAGCATCGATGAACGTAGTCCTAGAATCGAAAACCGTAAGGACTTTGGTAACTGGGAATGCGATCTGGTTCTTGGACACAAGACTAAGGATGACGATGTGTTGATTACTCTGTGCGAACGAAAGACTCGTCAGTTCTTCATGATCAAGATTGAGAATAAGACCTCAGTTAGCGTTATGAAGGCATTTGATAAGCTTCGAGAATACTATGGATTCAAATGGAATCAAATCTTTAAGTCTATCACAACCGACAACGGTTCCGAGTTCGGGGATCTATCAAATCTTGAGCAAGTTTCCAAGACGCTTGTGTACTATGCTCACCCTTATACATCTTGTGATAAAGGTAGCATAGAGCGGCACAACGGCCTTATCAGACGCTATATCCCTAAGGGAGGTCGTATGGATAAATACAGCGTGGAAGACATTGCTAAGATCGAAGTATGGTGCAACTCTCTTCCTCGAAAGATCTTAAACTACAAGACTCCAGAAGAGTGCTTTGACGTAGAGCTTGACCATATTTATCGGCGTAGATAGTCAAAATCTACCAGATGTTATTGGTAAGTGTTCAATTTATTCTTGCAATTGACGATCTTTTTATCTTTTACTTTTATTTAGTAAAAGAGGGACTTTGCAAAATGTGGTAAAGTTGTAGTAAATACTTTACTAAGAGTGTGAAAAAAATGGACAATAAGGAATATTTTATCGATTGTGACGGGATGCCGGTCCATGCTAAGTTGGACTTTCCTAAAAGTAAACGGGATAGCTATCCGCTCTTGATTATTTTTCACGGCTTTACCGGCCAGATGGAGGAGCGGCATATTGTGGCAGTTAAAGATGCTGCTAATCGTGCCGGCTATGCGGCCTTGCGGGTGGACCTATACGGGCACGGGGCCAGCGGTGGCAATTTTGCCGACCATACGATCTTAAAGTGGCTGAACCAAGCCATGGAGCTTGTGGCTTATGCTAAAAAGCTCCCATTCGTTGACAAAATCTTTTTGGCCGGGCACTCCCAAGGCGGGCTGACCGCTTTGATGACAGCCGGGATGCTGCCAGGAGAGATCGCAGGTCTCATTCCCTTGTCACCAGCTACAGTGGAAGTTTATGGTGCCCGAAAAGGAGAGCTGTTTGGCGTCAAGTTTAACCCTGAGCAGATGGAAGACGAATATTTATTGCCAAGGAAAAGTCGTAAGCTGAAGCCAGAATTCTTTTTAACCCTGCGGCTGCTTCCCCTAGAACGAGCAGTGGCCAGTTACCATGGGCCGGTTTGCCTGATCCACGGGACGAGCGACCAAACTGTACCATTTGACTACGCCAAGATGCTGGCCGGGATGGAGCGGAAGGCAACTGGCGACTTCACTTTTGTGCCAATTGCTGGGGCTGACCACAACTATACTGGGGATGGGCAGCTAGATGAGGCTACTTGTACAGTAAAGAAATTTTTAGAGAAACAGTTATAGTAAGCGAGATCCTTAGGGTCGAAGTAACTAAGTAGAAGCTTTTTTTATAAAAAAATTATTTCTTGATATAGATCATTTTTTGTTAGATTCTTTCTCACTATAATGATTACATAAATAAAGCAATAGTGGAAAGGAAAACTAACATGAAAAAATATATTGCAAAAATTGAACCATTGAACGCCCTGAAGATTGGCTACGAAGCTCACGGCCAAGCTGAATTTACGGTGGAAGGCAACAATCTGCACATCAAGGTGGAAATGTTCGACACTCCAGAAAACATTGAACACTGGGAACACTTTCATGGCTTCCCAGATGGTAAGGAAGCATCAGTGCCAACTATTGAACAAGACACCAACTTGGATGGTTACATCGACTTGATCGAAACTGAACCAGTTTCCGGTACCACCATGGTGCCATTTGACGATGCACCGCACGAAATGAACATCCCTCACGATGGCTACCCAGTTGCTGACGCAAACGGCCACTATGAATACGAAAAGGATGTGCCGCTGGACAAGCTGCAAGCTAAGTTCAAGGAAGCCTTCGGCTCAGAAGACCTGCAATTAGACAAGCGGGTTGTCTACGTTCACGGCATCCCTGACTCTCTGGCCCTCCCAGATACGGTGGCCGGGGAAGTGATGTGCTACAGCGCTAACACCACCTTGCCAATTGCTGCCGGCAAGATTGAAGCTGCCCAAGACTAATTTTTTCGCTAATCTCCAACAATTACATTACTTTACTAGCAAAAAGCCACTGGAACGATTCCAGTGGCTTTTGTCTTAGTTTTGATCGATTTACCCATTTACAATGGTTCTGACGCGCTGACCATTAGCGATCTTCACTTGGTCATCGAGGCACATTTGCACCATGTTGCGGATTGACGTGGTGGTGTAAAAGGCAGCGTGCGGGGTGATGACAACATTTGGCATCTTGGAGAGAGTCTTGAAGTCTTCGGGAATCTCGTCATCGCTGATCCCCTTGTGGCTAAAGTAGCTGCTTTCTCCGGCCAGGGTGTCAAGACCGGCACCGGCAATTTCACCGCTTTGCAGGGCCTTGATCAGGGCCTCAGTATCAACCAGTTCGCCCCGGGCACAGTTGATCAGGTAGGCGGAATTCTTCATTTCCTTGAATTGGGCTTCGCCGATCATCTTTTCCGTTGATGGGAAAAGTGGGGTGTGGAGGGAGATAATGTCTGCTTCTTTTAAGACCGTGTCAAAGTCGGTATAGGTCAAAAATGGCTCAAATTCTGGGTTGTAGGCGACATCGTAAGCGATGACCTTGGCGCCCATGGCGCTGAAGATTTGGGCAACCGCGGAGCCGATGTGACCAACCCCGATCAAACCGACCGTCAGGTTGTAAATTTCGTTGCTGATCATGTCGGCTGGCCAGGTGAAGTCGTGGTCATGGTCCATCCGGTACTTGAAGATCCCGATCTTTCTAAGCAGGTACATGGCTTGGGTAACCGTCATTTCAGCAATGGCGCGCGGGGAGTAAACGGGCACGTTGGTGACCAAGAGGTCATACTTTTTCGTATAGTCAAAGTTGATGGTGTTAAAGCCGACAATCCGGAGGCCAATGCACTTAACCCCGTATTCGTGCAATTTCTTGTAGACTTCTTCTTCAGCAATCGGCCCAAGTGGCTTTAAGGAAACGCTGGTGCAGCCTTCTGCCAAAGAGACGGTTTCAGCGGTTAATGGCTTGTCGGTTGTTACGACTTCGACATGATTCTTTGCAACCCATTCGTTGATATGGTCAACTTCAATGGGAGCGACATTGTACATTGCTATTTTCATAAATTTGCTCCTTTAACTTTTGCTTTGTTTTCCAAGTCTATTGTAGTAAAAAAGAAAACTATTAGAAAGGGCTTTTTCCTGCCTTGAAACTGGCGAAAATGGACTTCAGCCAAAAGAATAAAGCCATCAGCTTAAGCTGATGGCTTTTCTAGTTTCTTGAAGTTGAGATTTTTCCGGTAAAGGGCGTAGCCGATTAGACAAGTGAGGACGTCACTGACCGCTTGGGCCCAGAGGATACCGTGATAGCCGGCAGCATTTTTTAATAGCTCTAAGGCAAAGAAGTAGATCACGCCTTGTCTTGACAGGGCCATGATTAAGGCTGCAAAGCCGTTGCCGGTAGACTGAAAGACAGTGGTGTAAACCAGGATTAAGCCGACCAAGGGCGTAGTGATCAAGGTGGCCAAGAGCATGTAAGAGGTGCTAGTAATAATGGCCGGCTTGTTCATAAAGAGGGCCGCAATTGGGTGGGCAAAAATAAGCAAGATCGCAACTGAAATCACGGCATAGACAACTTCAACCAGCATGTCAAAGCGAAGGATTGCTTTTAGCCGTTCCCAGTTCTTGGCCCCGTAGTTGTAGCCAATCAGCGGCTGGGACCCAAAGGCAAAGCCGACCATGACTAAAACAACGATATTATAAATCTTCTGGGTAATACCAAGTGCCGCGACCCGGCTAGCTCCATAGCCAGCTAAAGAAGAAGTTAACAGGGCCATGCCAAAGCTTTGGGCAAAATTCGTAATTGATCCGGGAATCCCGATCTCCATGATCTCCTTGATGCTGGCGCCATTGATTTTGACCAACTTGGGATTCAAGGTGATGTAGCGGGCCTTTTTATTGACGTAGTAAACCAGCATGAAAGAAGTTACGGCATAGCCGATCACGTTGGCAATCCCTACGCCCCAGGCCCCCATCTTGAAAACAAAGAGGAAGATGGGGTCTAAGATGATGGCGGTAATGGTGCCGACCAAGGTGGTTACCATCGATTCTTTAGCCAGGCCTTCGGTCCGGATCAAGTTTTGCGGAATTACTGAATAAACGATAAAGACGGCGCCAAGAGCGATGGCCTGGTAAAAGTCGCTGGCTGCTTGGTAGGTGGCAGGCTTGGCCCCTAAGAAGCCCAGGATCGGCTTTTCAAAGGCCAGCATGAGGGCCGTGGTTAAAAGGCCAGAAATAATCCCGGCATACTGGCAAAAACTGGAAACCCGCTTGCTTAAAGCGAAGTCTTTTTTGCCATAGAGGCGGGAAACGAGTGAAGACCCGCCAAGACCAAAAATATCCGAGATGGCGATCAAAAAAGTAAAGAGCGGCGCGCCAACGGTAACGCCGGCTACGAGCTTGGTGTCGCCGGTTTGGGCAACGAAGAAGGTATCGGCCAGGTTGTAGATCATCGAGGTAATCATGGCTAAGACCAGGGGCAAGGACAGCTGAAAGTAGACCTTCTTCACTGGAGCCTTGGCAAAGAGTTCATCCATTTTCTATTTTCTCCTAAAACATTGAATATCTAACCAATTCTAACATAGTTGACTAAATATTAAAGGATAGACTTTTCAAAAAAATCTTGACTTAAACTTAGCTTTAAGTATTAGAATGAGCTTGTAAGTTGAAAAGAATTGCAAGTAATTGATCAATAGATTTTTACAGGAGGGAAAACATGAAAGCAGCGGTATTTGAAGAAGCAGGCAAGGTTGAAGTTGAAGACGTGGCAATGCCGACCATTCAAGATCCAGAAGACGTCATCATCAAGGTGGTGAGAACCTGCGTCTGCGGGTCAGACCTGTGGGCCTATTCAGCTGGCGATGCCAAGGAAAAGCACTCCGTCAACGATGGCCACGAAGCAATTGGAATTGTGGAAGAAACAGGCAGCGCCATTACGACGGTAAAGAAGGGCGACTTCGTCATTGTGCCCTTTACCCACGGCTGCGGCCACTGTGCAGCCTGCCTAGCTGGCTATGACGGGACTTGCGACAACCACCCAGGCTACTCCAACTGGGGCAATGGGTCACAAAGTGAATACATCCGCTTCCCATACGGCAACTGGGCCTTGGTTAAGGTACCAGGCAAGCCAGAAGACTACACCGAAGGGATGCTGAAGAATCTCTTGACTTTGGCTGACGTTATGGCGACTGGCTACCACGCTGCTCGGTCTGCTAACGTTCAGCCCGGCGACAAGGTCGTGGTCATTGGTGATGGGGCAGTTGGCCAATGCGCTGTCATTGCGGCTAAGATGCGCGGGGCTTCCCAAATCGTGATCATGAGCCGGCATGAAGACCGCCAGCAGATGGCTCTGGAATCAGGGGCAACGGCCTTTGTCGCTGAAAGAGGCGAAGACGGGATTGCCAAGGTCAAGGAAATCTTGGGTGGCGGCGCGGATGCTGCTTTAGAGTGCGTGGGCTCTCAAGCAGCTATGGACCAAGCCTTGGGCGTTTTGCACAAGGGCGGCCGGGTTGGCTACGTGGGCGCGCCACACGAAGATGGCTTAAACATGGGGATGCTGTTCTCCCACAACATCTCAGTTGCCGGCGGCAGTGCCAGCGTTACGACTTACGACAAGCAGCTTTTGCTGAAGGCGGTTTTGGACGGCGACATCAACCCTGGCAAGGTCTTCACCAAGACCTACAAGCTGGATGACATCAACCAAGCTTACCGGGACATGGCTGACCGCAAGACCATCAAGTCTTATGTTGTTGTGGACTAAAAGAACAAGTGTAAATATTGAAATAATTTGAGTTATAGAAGTAAAAAAGATCCGAATCATTGATTCGGATCTTTGCTTTTACGATTCAAATTAGTGGGTAAGCTTGGACTTCATCAGATTGAGCATGGTGGAGTCAGCTGGACTAAGTTTCATAACTTTTGGGTGGCCCATGTAGTTATTGGCTTGTGCTACCGCCCAGGCACTGTTCTTGGTCCAGAGATCATCCTGGAAGGCATAAGGGACGTTAAAAGCATTGACTTAAAGCTCACTTTAAGTAATACAATAAAATAAAAGCTAATCTGTATAGTGAAGGGAAAAATCAAATGAAAAAGAAAAAAGTACTTTTAGGTATATTGGCTATTGCCAGCCTCTTTTTAACGGCCTGCTCTAGTCAAGCTGACACTAGTACCAAAAAGACCGTCGTTACCGGCACCCCGACCATCTTCTTCCATGGCTATGGGTCCAGCTACCACGCTGAAGAGCACATGGTGAATGCCGCTAAAAAGGCCGGCGCTGTCGACTCTGTTATCCGGGCGCAGGTAGCCAAGTCGGGCAAGGTCACTCTTTACGGCACCTGGAAAAAGGATGCCAAAAATCCCGTGGTGGAAGTGGGCTATGACAATAACCGCTCTCAAAACTACGAGCTTTTAGGCCAATATGCGACTAATGTTGTTAAAAAGCTGCAAAAGCGCTACGGCATCAAGAAGATGAATATGGTTGGTCACTCCCAAGGCAATGTTTCCATCATCTACTATATGCTGCAAAATGGCCAAAACAAGAAGATGCCAAAGCTAGTCAAACAAGTGGACATGGCTGGACACTTTGATGGGCTGAACTTTGAAGGACTGCCGGCAGCGACTCGCCAGCCAGCTGGTCTTAAGCTGGACAAAAACGGCAAGCCTAACAAGATGAATTCTACTTATAAAGAAATGACTGGCGTCCGCAAAACTTATCCAAAAGGTCAAGTTAGCGTTTTGAACATCATTGGCGACAAGGGCCATGGGACAGATGGAACAGTTGAAAACATCTCTTCCCTTACTTTAAAATACCTAGTAGCAGACCGGGCCAAGTCTTACAAGGTGGTTAAATTTACTGGTAAAATGGCCCAGCACTCCAAGCTCCACGAAAATCCTAAAGTTGACAAGGTCTTGATCAAGTTTTTGTGGGGCAAATAAGCTATTTTTTGCTAAAAATGCTAAAATTAAGCTGAAAACCTTTGGTCTCAAAAAGAGCAGCTTTTGGCAAGAAGTGGGGTAAGAGCGATGGCTAAATTTAAAAACTATCACTTGGACAAGTACATCGATTTTGAGGACAATTATGGTCCGATTATCGAAGATAGTCCGGAATTTGGGCAGATCTTGCTGGACAACAAGGATTGCCTTGAAATGTTTACTAGAGAGCTGGAAGCAAAGTTTACGGAGAAAACCGTCCGTAAGCACTTGTCAAATGTCGAAGTTTACTTAAATGACTTCTTGGCTCTGCGGCTAGGTGAAGGCCCGGGTGAGGGCTGCGACGTTGACAACTTGAACAGCTTCTTCTCCTGGATGCCGAGCCACCTGATGTACAGCGACGAAAGCACCGTCAAGGACACCATTGCCGGTCTCAAGCGCTTTTTCAAGCTAATGCTGGACAAGGGCGTGATTGAAAAGGTGGAATATCAAGAATTCCTGGAAATGGTCAAGGACAACAAGGAATACTGGCTAGAAGAAATGGCCCAGTTTAACAACTTTGATGATGACAGTGACTTCTTCTTTGACTATTAAAGAAAAGGCGACCTATTAGGTCGCCTTTTTGAGTGTCTTTGCTTTCTTTTTGTCGGTCTAATCTGGTAGAATTGGAGCAATATTAAAAAATTTGAAAAATCACCTTTATAACATTGTGGAAGACAATATTTTGCTGGACCAGAATGACCTGGAGCAGCTGGGAATGCAGTAATCATCGCCTTGAAACTGGGGAGCTATGCTTCTCAGTTTTTATTTTTTCAAAAAATCCTTGTTGACAACTTAATCCCAACTGCTATACTAAGTGTATCACTAATCATAGTACACTGATTACTAAATACTAGATACTACGGAATAGAAATGAGGACACATATGGAAGAGGTAATGAAAGTTACTAGCGTTACCAAAACTTACGGTAAGAAGGGGGAAAAGCAGTACCAAGCCTTAAAGGGAGTTAGCTTCACGGTGGAAAAGGGTGAATTCGTCGCTATCATGGGGGCGTCGGGTTCTGGTAAGTCAACTCTGTTGAATATCTTGTCAACCCTTGATCAGGCAACGAGCGGAGAAGTCCTGGTTAACGGCCACGACATTACCCGCCTCAATAAAAAGAAGCTGGCTAACTTCCGGGCTAAGGAAATTGGCTTTATCTTCCAGGAATTCAACTTGCTGGACAACCTAACTGCTAGAGAGAATATTGCTCTGCCCCTGACTTTGCAAGGCCTATCCACTAACCGGATCGATCCCTTGGTTGAGCAAATTGCTGGAAAGCTGAACATCCAAGACCTGCTTGATAAGTACCCAGCAGCTATTTCTGGCGGGCAAAAGCAGCGGGTGGCCGCTGCCCGGGCCCTGGTTCATGAACCTGCCATCCTGCTGGCTGACGAGCCTACTGGGGCGCTTGACTCTAAGTCTTCTCGCGCCATGCTGGACACCATGGAACTGTTAAATCGCCGCGACCAGGTTTCCATTTTGATGGTGACCCACGACCCATTTTCTTCTTCTTTTGCTGACCGCATTCTTTTTATCCAAGATGGGATCATCGGCAAAGAGGTCAAGAAGGGCGATTTGTCCCGACAGGACTTTTACAAGAAGCTGATCGCTGATTTGGGAGAAATAGAAGACTAAGAAAGGGCAGGAGAGTATGTTATTTAAATTATCGCTTACTGGGGTAAAGAGCCGGCTAAAGGACTATACGGTTCTTTTCTCCGGTCTCGCAGCCGCCAGCATGATCTTTTATATGTTTTTGAGTCTGGCCACTAACCCGCAATTTCTGAAAAGCAGTGGTGGCGGCTTGATCAGTGCCCAAACGACTACGGTTACCTTTGGCTTTGGAACGGTCCTTTTGGCCATCTTGACCTTGGTTTACTTATTTTATGCTAATGGCTTTTTGCTCAGCATGCGCAAGCGCGACTACGGCATGTACATGATGCTGGGGGCGCAAGCTTCTAAGATTGGCCAGCTGATCTTTCTGGAAACCCTGGTTACTGGCTTTTTGGCAACTGGGATTGGCTTGATCTTAGGGATCATCTTAACCAAGCTGGTGTCGGGCCTGATGGTCGCCCAGCTAGGCCTAACTTTAAAGCACTTCAATCCGCTTTACCTGCCAGCCTTACTCTGGACGCTTGCCTTTTTCACGGCGCTTTTTTTCCTGGCAGCTTTGTGGAATGCGGCTAAGCTGACCAAGACGGCAGTGATCAAGCTCTTAAAAGATGACCAAAAGCCTAGCCAGATCAAGAACCGTCCCGTCTTGCGGGCGATCGAAGGGATCGCTGGTCTGATCCTTTTGGCGATTGGCTACTTGGCCATGGCTAATGTTGAAAAACTGGTGTTAAAAGCCTTGCCAATTGCCTTGGTGACCATTGTTCTTGGCAGCTACTTCCTAATTTCAGCTACCTTTATCAACATTATTGACTTTTTGCGGAAACAGAAAAAATTCTTTTACCAGGGCATGCGGCCCTTTACCCTGGGACAGCTCAAGTTCCGCTTGCACGACTATACCCGAATCTTGTCAGCAATTTCCATCATGTTTGCCCTGGCCCTGGGAGCCATTACGGTTGGGCTGAACTTTAATAGCCTAAAAGACGCCCTGACTGACAGTCAGTATTACGATGCAATCATCTTAAATAATGACCAAACTGCTAATAAGCAGATCGAAAAGCTTGGCGGCAAAGCTCAAGCTAGTTACACATATAAGTATGATAGCAACAATGCCCGAATTTACTTGTTAAAGGCCGAAGTTGAACAGAACCCGCTCAAGATTAAGCGTTACATTAAGAATTTGTCTAGCAAAAAGTCGGAATCAAGAACTCAATCCGGTCTTTATGAGACGGTAACGGTGAAGGCAGACCAATTAACGGAAAAAGCAGCCAAGCAGGGCTTGATGGCTTCTTATAGTGCGGCCCAGCTTTTCTCTCAAACTGCCTCTAGGGCTGTTGCTTTGGACAGTGCCGCCTTTGCCAAAATCAAGGCTCAAAGTCAAACTGTTACCTTTTACAAGGTGAATAATTTTGCCCAAAAGGCTCAAGCCTTATTCAAGATTACCCAAAAACAGGAAAAGCGCTACAAAGAGGGCAGCAACGAATATTTGCTCCTAGAAATGACCAAGCCGGTTAGTTACCAATTAGTAGCCTCCATGTGCTCTGGCTTTGAATTCATGGGCTTCTTTTTAGGCCTCGCCTTCCTCATGATGCTGGCCTCAACCTTGATGTTCAAGGTTCTGTCCGGTGCGGCTAGCGACAAGCTCCGCTATGAGATGCTGCACAAGATTGGGGCGCAGGCGCGCGTCCTGAAGGCGTCCCTTCGAAAAGAAATTGGCGTCTTGTTCTTAGCCCCGGCTCTCTTAGGCGCCATCGATGTGCTTTTTGGTCTCCAGTTCTTTAAGCTGCTGCTGCCAAACCCATACAGCCAGATCTGGATTCCCTTTGTAATCTTTTTCATCCTTTACTTGGTCTACTACCTGATCACGGTTAAGCTGTATGAAGGCTTGGTAATTGAGGATTAAGAATCTAAAACTAATTATTTTACATTATTTTATCTATGCAAAAAAGCTTCCGCTAAGTGGAAGCTTTTCTTTTCTTCAAGAGATAAATAATACCAGCGATTACTAAGATTGCTAAAACGACCGGCATGAAGATCTGCTCGTAGCCTTGCAAAAATTCCTGGTAGGCGTTGCCGGCAAAGTGGCCCGCCATAATCAAGACCGTGTTCCAGACCGCTGTCCCTAAACTAGTGAAGAGGAGGAATTTCGGCAAGGAATACCGGCTCATCCCGGCTGGGATGGAGATCAGGCTGCGGACCACTGGGATAAAGCGACCAAAGAAGCTTGCGGTTTTGCCATGGGTTAAAAAATAGTTTTCGGCTTTTTCAACTTTTTCCGGACTGAGGCCCAAGGCCTTGCCGACCTTGCTTTGGGCAAAGGCAGTCAATTTTTCCCGGTTGAAAAAAGTTCCAACCAGATAGAGGAGCAAGGCACCGGCCACTGCCCCGATGGTGGCAGCAACGATGGCGCCTGGAACCGTAATGGCAGTCGTTAATGTCAAATAGCCGGCAAAGGTTAGGATTAATTCTGATGGAAGCGGGGGAAAGAGATTTTCAAGGGCGATCAAGCCGCCAATGGCCAGGTAGCCGTAGCTGGAAATCAGCTCGGTTATGGTTTCGTTAAACATCGGTTGACCTCGGTTATATGGAATAATTTTTCTTTTATGCAGAATAGCATAGCAGAAATAACCACTTAAAGGATTAAGTGGCTGCAAGCTTAAGAAATTGTTTGATTTGTTTAACTTAAAGTTTACCTAATCATCTTAAGTGAAGAGCGATAATTTTTAAGAAAACTAACCTAAGCACTTTAAAAAGTAAAAAGAAGACATTTTTTTAGCTGAAAACAATTTTTATGCACATTTTTGAGAATCTTTCTGCTATAATCATCTCAATACCTGTACGGAAACAGCCTAAGTTTAGTAGAAAAAACTGTTAAAAAGGACTTTTGCCAAGCAAAAGCCAAACCTTATAGGTAAGAAAATTGAATATCGTTCGTTTAAGGATCATTAAATTTATCCAAGGAGAGGTAAATATGACTAAAGTAAACATTGAACAAGCTGTTAAGGGTTACCTGGTATTTTCAGTAGAAGCAAGCACGGGCAAGCTTTTCCGTGAAGGTCGCTCCTACTTCGTAGGCAAGAGCTACCACAACCGCTACGTGGGCATCTTTGAAGATTTGTCCAAGGCTGCAGTCAACGCCAGCCAATACCCAAGCAGCAAGAAGCTGGTAATCTACGAAGTAAGCGGCTGGGGCGAAGTAACCGACTTTGGCGACAGCAAGGTCACTGAATGGCTGAAGCTGGACCAAATCGTACCAAAGAGCAAGTGGGCAGAAGCCATCAGTGCTAAGGCTAACTCCAACTGTGCAAGTCTGCGTGCTTTGGTAGCCAAGGTCAGCCAAGATGTAGCAGTTTTGCGTGAACTAGCTAAGGATAAGAACCAAGCTGTCCGCAAGAATCTGGCAGAAAATCTGGCAACTCCAGCTGACGTTTTGGCTGATTTAGCTAAGGATCAGTTCAGCCTGGTCAAGCAAGCTGTTGCTGCTAACGAAAACACGCCAGCCGTAGTTTTGGCTAGACTTGGCGCAGTTGAAGACAGCGTAAAGATGGCTATCTAATTCCTAAACAACAAATAAGAGATTAACGAGACGTTCTTCTAAGTGAAGAACGTCTTTTTTATTTTGCCATTCTACTTAAAAATATCCTGATTTTACTAACCTTGGCAACCTTCCTGTTTGGCCTCTTAACCGTGCTGGCAGTTGGCCATTGGGAAATCAAGACCAGCCAGGTCTACATTCGCGTTCATAACATGCGGATTGAGAGAATAATAGTTTAAATATTTATAAAATGTTGATTAAGTGTGAAAAAGTCATGAACAAGGTGAAGAAAATGGTATATGATGAAAACAGTAATTTATTACTGAAAGGGAATTCCCGAGGAGGGTAAATGAATCATCAAAGATTAGCCAAGTGGCTGCCGTACTTATTTTTGACTATGATGGCGATGGAGTTTGTTTTCATCCAGATGCGGACAGGACGCTTGATCATTGGTTCAGACAGTATTTTTCACTTTAACCAAATTTATGAAGCAGAGCAGCAAATCAAGAATCATAATTTCAGCTACTTCATGTCGATTTACGCCTTTCACCAAAGCGGGCGGGTGATCAACGCTGTTTATGGCCCGATTTTGACCTATCTGCTTGGCGCTTTGCTCTTGGCAGTCAAGAGCTGGTACCGGCTGCAGGTAATCACGAGCTTTTTAGTCTATTTAGTGGCAGGCTGCGGCATGTACTGGGCCTTGAAAAAGGCCAAGGTGAGACCTTGGATTGGTGCACTAATTGCCACTATCTACATGACCATGGGCTGGGTGCCCCGCTGGCAGATGGGGAGCAACTATTCGGCCATTACCGGGATGCTGGCCCCTTACATGCTGGTAGTCATCATTAAGATGCTGGAAGAAAAAAAGCTGCCCTGGATTGGACTAGCGGCCTTAATGACAATATCCGTTGAAAGCCACCTCTTGACGGCACTGCTCCTTTCGCTGCTCTTCTTGCCTTTCTGGCTGTACGGCCTGCGTAAAAGCGAAGAGCAGAAGCGGTTCATTCTGGATACTGCCAAGGCAGTTGCCGTAACGGTTATCCTGAGTCTTCAGGTGCTCTTGCCGCTTTTGTTG
This sequence comes from Lactobacillus equicursoris DSM 19284 = JCM 14600 = CIP 110162, assembly GCF_001434815.1. Lineage (GTDB taxonomy): Bacteria > Bacillota > Bacilli > Lactobacillales > Lactobacillaceae > Lactobacillus > Lactobacillus equicursoris. The sequence continues at coordinate 3,995 of NZ_AZDU01000008.1, read as the reverse complement.
ATTTCTAAAACCAACCTCTTGCACATGCCCCAGCGCATGAGCCTAATTGCTAATGCCTTGCACTTGGCCCAGCCGTCAAGGTCGATTAAAACCGGACTGCTGATTGATTCCAATACCCGAGACATCTTAAGCCGCTGGGTCCTGCTCTTTTTCTTGCTCCAAGCAGCAGCTGCAGTTATTTTGCGGAAAAAGCAAAAATTCAACTTGGCTATTACGGCATATGGCCTCTTGCTACTGTTCATCAGTTCTAAGCTATTTCCTTGGCAATTGTTCCAGACGAGCTTTTTGTCAAAAGATCTACAATTTCCATCAAGACTGGTGTCTATTGCATATCCGCTTTTGCTCTTAGGGGCTGGAATCAGTGCCGAATACCTAATTGCTTGGGCCAAGCAGCATGATGAGGCCATGCTTCAGCTACTCTTAGTTGCTTCTCTGATCTTCTTCACCGGGAGCCGAGTCAAGATGGTCAACAACCAGATCTACTCCAATTCTGGCTGGGGCTACATGCCAGGGGTTAAAAAGAGTCACACGACTTTTTTAGGAGAAGACAATGACCCTGACGATTTTGAAATTGTTCAAAATACCAGTCATACTGATCACCCGGGCTATTTCATCTTTGAGGCTCAAAAAATTGTGCCAGACTACCTGGCGGTCAAGAAAAAGGCAACGACTAAAAAGGTTAACTATTCCTTTTTTAACTCAGTCGTTTGGAAAAATCAGGGTGTAAAAAAGACTGTGATCAGTGGTGGCCGGATTAAATTGACTTGGACCAAAAGGCAAGCAGGTAAACAGCAATTGCCAGTGGTCACCTACGCCCAATCTAGCCTAACCGTGAATGGAAAGAAGGTAACTAACTATAAGAAGTCTCTGGTCGGCTGCCCGACGGTGCTGAGCAAGCAGGGGAAGAATACTGCCATCTTATCCTTTAACGATCCTTGTTGGGTCAAGGCTGGAATTGCCTTATCGCTACTCCTGAATATCCTGGCGGCCATTTGGCTAATTTTTGGCAAAAGACTTGCAAGCAAGGTGGAATTCAGATAAACTATAGCCTATCATACAAATATGCGTAGGGAGTAACCGGCATTACACGTGCACTCATGGCGTCAAGCTCGAAAGTAATTTCCGCTGTGAGTTTAAATGGTGAGACTATTGTATAGACTTTTTTAGCCTAGCAATAGTCTCTTTTTTATTGCCGGGCAGATTAGGAGGAATTTTTTGAAGGATTTTTATCTGCAAAGTAAAGACGAGGTCTTGAAGGAATTCAAGGCAAGCCCTAATGGTTTGAGTAGCGGTGAAGCCAAGGAACGTTTGGCCAAATATGGGGAAAATGCCTTGGTAGAAGGGAAGAAAAAGACCGTTTTCCAGGTTTTCTTAGACCAGTTCAAAGACCTGATGGTCATCATCTTGATCATCGCCGCCTTGATTTCGGCCTTTACCGGGGACGCGGAAAGCACCATTGTCATCATCGCCGTTTTAATTTTGAATGCGGTCTTGGGGACGGTCCAGCATGTGAAGGCCGAGAAGTCGCTAGAAAGCTTGAAATCACTGTCTTCACCAAGCGCCAAGGTCTTGCGCGATGGGCAAAAGGTGGAAATTGATTCGAAAAAGCTGGTGCCAGGCGATATCTTGGTGCTTGAAGCCGGGGACTTGGTTACCGCTGACGGGCGAATCTTGGACAACTTTTCTTTGCAAGTCAACGAAAGCTCCTTGACCGGGGAATCAACCAATATTGACAAGGCCGATATGGATTTTGACCAAGAACGGCCCCTGGGTGACCGGCTCAATATGGTCTATTCCAGTTCTCTGGTAACCTACGGCCGGGCCAATGTCTTAGTGACTGGCACTGGGATGAGTACTGAAATTGGCAAGATTGCCAAGCTGATGAACGACACCAAGGAAAAGAAGACCCCTCTCCAGCAGTCCTTAGATAAGTTTTCATCAAAATTAGCTACTGCCATCTTGTTAATCTGCTTGGTGGTCTTTGGCCTCCAAATTTGGAGAGGGCAGCCGCTCATGGATGCCTTGCTCTTTGCCGTAGCCTTAGCGGTGGCCGCTATTCCAGAAGCACTTTCCTCAATCGTCACCATCGTGCAAGCCATGGGGACCCAAAAGATGGCTAAGCAGCACGCCATTATTAAAAATCTGGCTGCCGTTGAGTCCTTGGGCTCAGTTTCCGTCATTGCCTCTGACAAGACAGGGACTTTGACCCAAAACAAGATGACCGTCCAAGATATCTACATTGGCGGGGAAGTCTTACAGCCTAACGAGTTGCGCCTTGACAACCAGCTCCACCGCTATCTTTTGTACGACGTAGTTTTAAACAACGACTCCCGCCTACAAGCAGATGGCAAGGGGATTGGTGACCCAACTGAATATGCACTCTTAGAAATGTACCGCCAGGTACCAGGCATTGATATGGGGGATGACCAAATTGCCTTAAGCGAGGACGATTTGCGGGACTTTTTGGACCGACAAGAAGAAGTACCGTTTGACTCGGACCGCAAGCTCATGTCCACCAAGCACCTGATCCATACCGTACCAACCATCTTTACCAAGGGGGCGGTGGACGTTCTCTTAGACCGCTGCGTCAGCTACCGGATCGGCGATGAAATCAAGCCGATGACGGCAGAAGCCAAGCAGCAAATCCTGGACCAAAACCAAGCCTTTTCTGAAAGCGGCTTGCGGGTTTTGGCCTTTGCCTACAAGGAAAGTGACGAAGAGCTAAACCTGGATGCCGAAAACGGCTTGATTTTTATCGGTCTCATTTCTGAAATGGACCCACCACGACCAGAAAGTGTTGCTGCCGTTGCCCAAGCAAAGAAGGCCGGCATTAAGACGGTGATGATCACTGGTGACCACAAGGTGACGGCTGTTGCAATTGCTAAGAAGATCGGAATTTTTGCAGAGGGCGACCTGGCGGTAACTGGCTTAGAACTTGACGCCATGAGCGATAAAGAACTGGACGACAAGATTGAAAAAATCTCCGTTTACGCCCGAGTTTCTCCTGAAAACAAAATCCGGATCGTTGACGCCTGGCAAAGAAAGGGCAAGATCGTATCTATGACTGGTGACGGGGTGAACGACGCCCCAGCCTTGAAGAAGGCGGACATTGGGGTGGCCATGGGGATTACCGGGACCGAAGTTTCTAAGGATGCCTCCAGCATGATCTTGGCTGACGACAACTTCGCGACCATCATCAAGGCCGTGGCCAACGGCCGGACGGTTTACGAAAATATCAAAAATGCCGTGATGTATCTCTTGTCCGGCAACCTGTCAGCCATCATTACCGTGCTCTTTGCCTCAATTGCGGGCTTGCCAGTGCCATTTATGGCCGTTCAGCTGCTCTTTATCAACCTGGTAACCGACTCTCTGCCAGCCCTGGCAATTGGGATGGAACCCGGGGCTAACGATATCTTGAACCGGCCACCGCGTGACCCTAAGGAAGGGATCTTGAACAAGCAGATGGTAACTAGGGTAACTGTGCAAGGCGCCTTGATTGCGGTCAGCGTTATTGCGGCCTTCTTGATTGGGCTGAAGACCAGCTCTGCTGTAGCCTGCACCATGGCCTTTTCAACCTTGACCTTTGCACGTCTCTTTCACGGCTTCAACTGCCGATCAGAGCACAGCATTTTCAAGATTGGTTTTAAAAATAACTGGTACAGCTTGGCTGCCTTTGTGGCTGGCGGCTTATTACTGGGCTTGATCCTGTTTGTCCCAAGTCTCCACAGCCTGTTTACGGTAACGCCGCTTGCAGGAGGTCAGGTCGGGATGATTGCCTTGCTGGCATTCTTGCCAACGGTGGTCATTCAGGCGGTGAAAGTGATTCGTGAAAAGAGCTAATTAGCATAATAATTAATATTTATAAAAAGATATCGAGTCGCTAAAAGATCATGCAACAAAGTTTGCATGATCTTTTTGGTATTTTGGCTAACAAAGTTTGGGGGAATTATTTTGTCTAAAAAGGCCATGGCTAACAAAGGTTGGGGGAACCATTT
>NZ_AZDU01000079.1 GCF_001434815.1 Lactobacillus equicursoris DSM 19284 = JCM 14600 = CIP 110162 | reverse complement strand
AAATTGTCCCAATTTTGGGGGTCACATCATCCTTGCGTCTTTTTTTACTTTTTTGCCCAGGCGAATCTGCTTGTAAGGCAGCTCAAGAAGTGCAATGTTCAGCACCGCGAATAAAAGAGCTGCCATATTTTCCTCCAGAATTGAGTGCGTTTTCAGAAATTGCTCTAATTATAGCATTTTTTCCGAAAGAAAAGCCAAGGGAAATTCCTTGGCTTTCGGGTCTTATTTTCTGATAAATTGCTGGTCGCCCTCAGGCGTTTCGGCGTCTTGGTAGCGCTCAACCGTCATGTGCAGGTCGTACTTGTCCCGCAAGGCGGCGATGGTCTGCATCATTGGCGTTGCGTGGTGCTTGTCAACGGCGTCTTGATTTTCCCAGCTGTCAATGAGGAGCACCGTTTCCGGGTCGTCAAAAGAAACGTAGTATTCATAGCGCAGGTTGCCCGGTTCGTCCCGGATGGCTTGGACCGTGCCGGACTTGGTCATTTCTTCAGCGAACTTTTTAGCAGCACCATTTTTCCCGGTGTAGCGCAGATTAACGGTAATACTCATTTTTTCTTCTCCTTACAAAAAGTCTCATTTAATCTATTTTACGCAAAAGTATCCAAAATTGGAAGCGCTTCTTGACTGAGGTAGTCAGCGTACTTTTTCACTTGGGCATTTATGGTTTCATCACTGATCGCGCTGGCCCCTTCCGTAACAAAAGGTACAGCAAACTTGGTCCCGATCAGGTCGCTGGTTGCTTGAAGCGGCCGGAGCAAGTCATGAACAGAGTAAGGCACGCCGCCCTTTTGCCCGTAGCCGCTAGCACCAGGAGAAATGGCGATGACTAATTCTTTGCCGTGCAGGGCGGTGCCGGTGCTGCCGTAGGCCCAGCCGTATTCTAAAACGTCATCTTCAAACTTTTTAAGCAGCGGTACCGTGGAATACCAGTACATCGGGGTCTGCCAGACGATCCGGTCACTGGCCTCCATGACCGCCTGCTCCTTGGCCACGTCGATTTGGAAGTCAGGGTACAAGGCGTACATGTCGCGGACTTCGATGTCGGCTGGCAGGCCTTCAGCCAGTGCCTTATTGACGTGAGAATTTGCTAAATCTGGGTGGAATAAAAAGACGGTGGTTTTCATTGTGGTGATCTCCTTTACTCAGTTTTATTGTAAGACTTAAAGCCAACTTTAAGTCAAGAAATTTAAGGAATTTTTTTACCTGGGTAATTAAAAAAGTGAGATAATATAAGCACAGAAAGCGCATTCAATAAAAGGAGGATGGCTTATGAAAGGGAAAATTTTGATCATGTTGGCCGCCAGCCTGCTCTTGACCGGCTGCAGCCAAAGCAATAAGTCAACTAGCTCTGAATCAGCGGCTGGCTCCAGTAAGGTGAGCCAAAAGTCGAGTTCCAGCAAAAAGGCTAGTTCAAAGTCCAGCTCCGTTAAAAAAACTGCAAGTTCTAGTTCGAGCAGTTCGACTAGCGCAAGCAGCTCATCTGCCAGTTCCAAGGCCAGCGGCTGGAATCAGACCACGTCTAATGCCGCGCGGCTATCCACTTTTAACAGTGAGATCAAAAAGCAGCTGGGCAGCGTACTGCTTCCTAGCGTGACGGGGCTGGCCAGCGACTCCGGCTACTTGAACGTCCGCTACTCCGGCAACTCGAGCAGCTACAAGGTCTACTACTCTGTCGGCTACGCGGCTAAAACTTTGAACGATCCAAGTCTATCGGGGCAAACGCCCTACCTGGTTTTGACCAAGCGGACCTACGCTAGCGCCAGCGCGGCTCAAGCCGCGGTAGAAAATGTTCAGTCGAAGAGCAACCTACAGGGCTTGCCGACGACCAACCTGGGCTCTGGCATCACGGCCTGGACCGACGCCGGGGCCGGCCAGCGCTACGTGACTTTTAATGAAGGCAACTGGCAGTTTACGGTCCACGGCGCCGCAGTCAACGGCGAAGATGCTGAGGCTACGGCCAAAAATCTAGTGACTCTGCTTAACTCCTATTACCTGCCGGCGCCCGACAAGGGCAAGGGGACTTTTGAAGTCAGCGTGGCTGACGGCGAGACCCCGCAGACCCTGACCTGGGCCAAGGGCAGCAGCCTCTACAAGCTGCAGGCCCACTCAACTGACACCCTAATCAAGACGGCGGCTAGTTTAAAGTAGAAAGTGAAAAGCTCTCGCGTGTGCTACGCGGGAGCTTTTTGGCAAGAAAAAAGGCTTGCTAAATGGTGAGTTCCAGTTGGTTGCCTTCGGGGTCGTAGATCACGGCTTCGTAGTAGCCCTCGCCCCAAAGTACTTGACGTAAAAGTCTTTCATCGCCTTGAGGTCCTTAACCCAGAGGCCAACATGTTCGATTCTCATGTGGTGCTCCTTTCCCGCTTTTAGGAAGCGGTTACTTATTGGCTACTCCGCTTAAATGGGGTTTGATTGGGCCTCATCTCTTTTGATCCAGGAGGATACTTTTTCCCTAACTCACTTCGAAAAATCCCAATTTTATGCAACGCTCCATTTTTTTCTCCCAATTTTATGCAACGCTCCATTTTTTCATCCCATTTTTATGCAACGGAGCTAGATTTTTTGGAAAAAATCTAGTTTCAACCTCTAGCAGCAAGCTTTTTTGACAACTTCTAGCCGAAATCCCACCTATTTTTGCCAAAAATCTTCTCGTGATGGCGACTGACACCAAGTCTTGCAGACTTTTGGGATGAAATTTCGGAGTGATGCAGAAAAAAGGGATGCCGACACCCCACTGTTGCAGAATTTTGGGATTTTTGTGGCATGAGCCCCGACTTAGCCAGGGCGGTTTATCCCATTTTGGCGCAACCATCCCAAAAAAGATCCCATTTTGGCGCAACCGTCCGAAAAAAGATCCCATTTTGGCGCAACCGACACCAAGAATCTTCTTTTTGGATCCAGCAACTCGCTAAATTCACCGATTTCAGAGAACTTTTTTCGAAAAAAGCCCCTTTTTCCAAAAAATAACAGGCAAATTCTGGAAAATCTGTGCCGGTTGCACAAAAATGGGACGCGGACAACTTTAGTTGCGCCAAAAAGGGACGCCGCCGACCTTGCTTGCACAAAAATGGGATTTTTCCCTCCCGACCCACAAGAAACAAACAAGGCATCCGCCGATAGCGGATGCCTTAATTACCTAACAATTCAAGCGACGGAATCGCCTCTTCAAAATCCACGTCAAACGGCAAAATTTCATCTCTGAACACGTCGCTCAACGTACTCTCCGCGGGACCAGACAGGGCAATCCGGCTCCACTCCATCTTCACCTCGCCGGTCATCCGCTTCTTGATCTCATTCAGGAAAAATTCCAGAATCTCCTTATCTGACTTATCGTCATTTTTCCAAAAAGTCATCACCACTTCGATGCCGGCCGCATTAAGGATGGTTTTCGCCTGCTCCACCGGGTACTGGTTGATCAGTTCGCCCACCACTTCCTTGGCTTGATCCAGGTCAGTTTGATCAATCCCGGCGCCGATAAACGGGAAGACTTTTTCAAAACAGTCGTAAAAAACTAGCTTCTGCCAAATTTCCAGGCAGGCTTCCCGGTCGCTGCGGATCGCCAGCCAGTCGGCGTCGTCAAAAAGATCCTCATGGTTTTCAAAGCCCTCCAGGTTCAGCCGGTAGTTGACGCCAAAAAGATTATATTTTTTCGGGAAATCTTCGTCTTTAAAGGCGTCAACTGGGGAATTGGGGTCGACGACCAGCACCCTTTTATCGATAAAAGTATTGACGATCTGCCGGGTAAAAATTTCCGAGGGAGTCAAAACGCGCAAGGCATCCCCGACCACGGTCAAGCCCTTCCACCGCATCAAGCAGACCATCGCCGCCAGGTAGACTTTTTCCGCAGTCGGCAGCCACTGGTAGCGGGCCTTCACCCGGGGCATGACGTTGGTGTAGTAGGTCCGAATTACAGCCTGCTTGTCGGCCCGGTCCTGACCACGCTTTTCTTGGCAGCCGCGACATGGGCAATCATCCAAGTCTGGCTGATGGCCGCAGACTGGGCATTTTGGCAAAAAGCGATCGGACATGCTTCTAGCCGGCATTCTCTTGACCAGGCGGCTTCCATCATAAGGGCATTTTTCATCGAGACATCTCAGCGGAAATTCGGAAGCAATTCTGCGAATATCGCCGGTCACGCCGTATTCTTTAAACATATCACCGACTTTTTTATAAGTATTATAGTAGTCGTCCATCAGGCTGACAACAGCCCCGCAAGCGCCTCCCCGCGGCTCTCCCAATCAAAGTCCATGTGCTTGACATCCAGTTTCATCGCATTTATTCCTTTGCTAAAAA
>NZ_AZDU01000078.1 GCF_001434815.1 Lactobacillus equicursoris DSM 19284 = JCM 14600 = CIP 110162 | reverse complement strand
AAAGTCAATGCCTTAACTTAATGACATTGCCCTCAAGGGTAAGCTTTTTACATCCAACATTATTCTTCTACAATGCTATCATCTGCCAAGCTCTGCTTCGTCTTCCACTGGAAGTAAACGAGAGCAACAACGCCAAACAGCACAGGACCAATCGCAGTCCAGAAGGCCGTCTTGATGTCACCGGTAAACAGCGGCTCGATGCAAGTGAAGATGATCCCGATTGCAACGACGATCCAGGTTACCAGACTCACCACAGTGGCCGTCTTATTCGACTTGAAGAAGACGAAAGGCCGGTTCAGACCCTCTTTTTTCTTAAAGAAAGGAAAGGCGCCGATCAAGAAGAGGTAAGGTGCAGTAGAGGATACGTTCATCATGTCCATCAAGATGGTGTAAAATTCGCCGGCCGCGCTGCCACCAAAACTGATGAAAAAGATAATTACGCTAACGATTAACGCCTGCACCCACATGGCCTTTTCCGGCATACCGTGCTTGTTAAGCTGCGTCATCTTTTTTGGCAAAAAGTCTGGATCGCAACCCATCACAAAAGACTTAATCGGAGAGTATACCATCAAAATGGCGGCCGCAATCCCGCTTAACACGTCAGCTAAGCCAGCAAAGTGGGAGATAACGGACGACAGGGTCTGGCATCCCGCGACCGACAAACCTATTTTTTGCCCCAAGACATAACCCAGGTTGTTGATCAACACGTATTCAACATTCCCCAAGTTGACCCCCTTGGCACCGAGCTTGCTTGCCCAGTTGGCGGAAACCCCGCACATCAGGATGTTGAGGGCGTACAAGGTCGTCATGACCACCATGGCGATGATCAGTGCCCGCGGAAAAGTCTTTTCCGGCTTGTCGACGGAGTCGATGACGCCGGCGCTGGTTTCCAAACCGCCGTAAGCAAACAAGGCGTAAATCATGAAGGAAATCGTCGCTACCGGCGTTTGGAAGGCCGGGTTTGGCGAGTGGGTCAAAGTCGTGACATTCAGCGGCTGCGCTAATTGCCCGTGGTTCAAGAAAAAGACCAAGAGTGACAGCACTGGGAAGCCGATGGCGATGGCCAAGGTAAAGATCCCACCAATGTTGCTGATAAAGGAAATTTTGTCAACGCCCTTAACTGCAAAGAAGGTGACGATGACCATAAAGACAATTTCCATGATCCCTAAGGTCTGGGTTGATGACAGTCCCCCTAGATGCCAGCTGGTCGTAGTGTCATGGCCAAAAATCAAGGTCGACACAGACACGAAGAAGAACTGGGTTGAAGACACCAGCCAAATGACCCAAGCGGCCAGCCAGATAAAGGTGCCGACGAAGGCGGTTTGGTCGCTGACGCTGCCTTTTAGCCAGGAATAAATCCCGCCTTTTGCCCCCTTAAAGGTTGACCCGTATTCAGCGAAGATCATCGCTGAAGGCAGGAAAAAGAGGAGGGCAGAGACCAGGTACCAGATGATGCTGTAGTAGCCCATCTGATAGTAGGCATTAATTGAGTTATTAAAGCCAAAGATACTTGAAAAGATGAGTAAGACCAGACTGGCTAGTTTGATCTTACTTTTATTTTCTTCCATAAAAATTACTCCAATCTGTTATCTACTTATTTATTATGATCCTCTTAGCCCAACAATAAAAGGGAACATAGCACATTTGATAAAGATAACAAATGGATTAAATCAGCAATAAATTATCATGGCAACTTTTACTCCTAATGATAACTAAGTAAAGTTAGACTTAATTTTAACTTAAAGCAAGGTAAAGCCATAGCAAATGATCACTATCTTAAATAAATTTCTGATAAGGTCAAGCAAAGTTCATGATCTATGCCTTAATCTTTGATAGAGTGGAATAATAGAAATGAGGAAATAATATGAGTATCTACGGAAAGTACGCGGAGTATCTCCCAAAGATTTTAGACGAAACCCTGGCCACGATTGAGAAAATCGGCCAGGATTACCAGGCCAAGACCGGGCAAAAGCTCTACGAGCACTTAGAAGGCCGGGTCAAGGGCGAGCAGTCTATGACGGAAAAATGTGAGCGTAAGGGCCTGCCCAAGACCCCAGAAGCAGCTCTAATTGAAAACCGTGATTCCATCGGCATCCGGATCGTCTGCAACTTTATCGACGACATCTACACCTGCTTGGACCTGCTCCGGCAAGTGGACAAGTTTGAGCTTTTTAACGAAAAAGACTATATCACAAACGCTAAGCCTAACGGCTACCGGTCCTACCACCTGATCTTGAAGGTGAAGACGCCATATGAAGACGTTCATGGCGATACGCCGGGCACCTACTATGTCGAAATCCAGCTCCGGACCATCGCCATGGACACCTGGGCCAGTCTTGAACACGAAATGAAATATAAACACGACATCCACGATCCCGAGCGGATCAGCAAGGAACTGAAGCGGGTGGCTGATGAACTGGCCGCCTGCGACGTGAGTCTTCAGACTATCCGTCAGTTGATTAAGGAGGGCTAACAGATGAAAATCTCACTAGCAGAAGACGAAGAACAATTAAACCACGTTTTGACCGTGGCCATGCAAAAGTCTGGCTACGATGTCGATTCTGTTTTTAACGGCCTGGAAGCTGTTAACCATGCTAAAGAAAATGCCTACGACGTGATCATCATGGACATCATGATGCCGGTGATGGATGGGCTAGAAGCAGTCAAGGAAATCCGAGCAATGGGATCCAAAACTTATATCGTGATGCTGACGGCCAAGTCCGAAATTGATGACAAGGTGACAGGCCTTGACACCGGGGCTGATGACTATTTGACCAAGCCTTTTTCACTTAAAGAGCTCCTGGCCCGCCTGCGGTCAAAAGACCGGCGCAACAGCGAATATTCTACTAAGGAAATTGACTTTGACAACCTGACCTTGAATCTGGACCAGCAAGAACTGTCCAGCAACAACTCCATTTCCTTGTCCAAAAAGGAAACCAACCTGATGCGCTATTTCTTGCTGAACCCTAATAAAAAGCTGTCCACCAAGGAATTGTTTAACCACGTCTGGAAAGACGACGATGAAACCGAAGACGTGGTCTGGGTTTACATTTCCTATCTTAGATCCAAGCTCGCCTCCATCGGGGCCAGTGCTAAGATTGAGGGCGACAAGGGGGGCGACTACCAGTTAGTCGGTGCGGACCATGATTAAGAAAGTTCGCCGCCGCTTTATCTGGATCGCGACTTGCTCCCTTTTTCTCGTCATGGTCATTTCCTTTGCCAGCTTGATTGGCCTGAGTTACTACAAGTCTAGCCGGGAGGCTGACCAGGTCTTGGCCATGGTCGTCGCCAATAACGGCCGCTTTGACCAGAAGCAGGCCAAAGAGCGGCTAGGCGACCAGTACAGCCGGGAAGGAGTTTTTAAGTACCGCTACTTTACCGCAAAGGTCAATACCAAGAAGTCGACGATCACGGTTACTGACAACAAGCACATCATCCAGCTGTCAACCGATGAAGTCCTTGCCCGGAAAAAGACCCTGCTTACCTACTTAAAAGCGGGCAAGATGAGTGGCTCGCTCCGGGGCAAAGCCGGTGACTTCCGTTATTTGGCAAAAAAAGCTGGCAGCAACCAGTATTACATCTGCGTGATCGACATTGCGCCCCTCATGCAGTCGACCCTGATTCTGGCCCGCTACGCCATGCTCTTCCTCTTCATCGGAATTTCCTGCTTTACCCTTTTGATGTACCTCTTGGCCGATCGGGCGGTTAAGCCCATCAAAGAAGCCTACGACCGCCAGCGCCGCTTTATCACTAACGCTGGTCACGAACTAAAGACGCCGCTCGCCGTCATCAGCGCCAACACCGAAATGGAAGAGATCATGGGCAACGACGACGAGTGGACCGAGAGCACCAAAGAGCAGGTGGTTCGGATGACGGGGCTGATCAATGACCTGATCACCCTGACCCGGATGGGGGAACCCGAAGAACTGGTCTTATCCAAGGTCAATTTTTCGGAAATTACGGAAAAGTCTGCTGACTCTTTCAAGTCGCTCTTGGCTAAAGACGGCAAGGACTACCAGGTGAAAATTGAGAAAGACATCTGCGTCAATGCCGAATCTTCCAGTCTAGGCGAAGTGGTCAATATCTTGATCGACAATGCCCAAAAGTACTGCGACCCGCATGGCAGGGTTACGGTCAGCTTGAAAAAGGGCAAGCTGGGGCAAAACGCCATCTTGACGGTGACCAACTCTTACCAAAATGGGGCAGGGGTTGATACTGGCCGCTTCTTTGAACGCTTTTACCGAGAAGATGAGTCCCATCACTATGACAAGCAAAAGAAGTCCGGCTTTGGCATTGGCCTGTCCATGGCTAGCGACCTGGTTCAGGCCTTTGGCGGCAAGATCAATGCCAATTGGAACAAGGGCGTGATGACTTTTACTGTCAGCTTAAAAGTCAATGGTAACCCCTTACTGAAGTAAGGGGCTTGAAGCGCAAGCTTCAGGCCTCTTATCTTTAGCAGGGAAGCTGGAGAAATT
>NZ_AZDU01000077.1 GCF_001434815.1 Lactobacillus equicursoris DSM 19284 = JCM 14600 = CIP 110162 | reverse complement strand
AATTAGGACACTAATTTCGGGGGTCATATCAATACTTACAACAAATAGGACATTTTCCTAAGTTAACAAATAAGACATTATCACTTGTTAATCACATATTTTCTTATAATTTCAAAAAAACTATTGCTAAATCTCTTTGAAAGCGGTATTATATAACCAACAAGTGAAAAAGAGTGAAATTGTTAACTGATAAAATCGGCGCAGGCTCACTTATCCAATTTTAATGGGTAAGTGGGTCTTTTTTCGTTAAAGGAGAGAAAATTTGGTAATCAAGAAAGTATTGAACAATGGCGCTGTCCTTACCACCAATCAAGATGGTGAAGAAATTATAGTTCTTGGTAAAGGAATTGCTTTTAATAAAAAAGCCGGAGATTCGATCGATGAAACAAAGATCTATAAAATTTTTACTCCTTTTGATGAAAGACAGCGATCTATTTTATTGAAGACAATTCATGAAACAGACCCGATCTATTTTCAAATATCGCAGAAAATTGTTGGTCGCTTAAAGCGTGAAGAAAATCTTGATTTGGCAGATAGTGTCTATATTACGTTAACTGATCACTTGGCAACTAGTGTTGAACGCGGAAAGAAGGGATTATATCTCAGCAATAGTTTTTTATGGGAAATTCAAAACTATTATCCAAAAGAGTTTCGTTATGGCTTGTGGGCTTTGCAGCTCTTAAATAAACAATTTAATTTGAAATTTCCTGAAGATGAGGCGGGGTTTATTGCGGTTCACATTATCAATGGTGAATTAGGAAATGATATTAGTGATTTTAAAAAGTCAATTGATTTTATTAAAGAAGTCACCAAGATCGTTCGCTATTATTTCAATATTGACATAGATTATAAATCCCTTGCATATAATCGGTTTGCATTACATTTGAAGTTCTTTTGGAAATGCATGATGTATAACCAAGGAAATCGATCGTTAGGTGATTTAAGTGATGAGATACTTAAAGTCATCAAATCAAGTGATATCGATGCATATAAATGTGCTTTAAAAATAAAAGATTTTATTGCTGAAAAATACAATTATCAATTAACTAATGAAGAAGTAATGTATATTGCCATTCATATTAACAAAATAACTTCAGATTTGAGGAGAAGAAAATGAAGTACGAGAAAATGAACAAAGAAATCTTGGACGCAATTGGCGGTGAAGATAATATTCAATCAGTTGTCCATTGCTCCACAAGATTACGTTTTGTTTTAAAAGATGAAAGTAAAGCCGATGATAAGAAAGCCGAAAGCATTGATGGCGTTTTACAAGTAGTCAAAAAAGGTGGACAGTATCAATTAGTCATCGGTAATACTGTTGAAGATGTCTATGATGATTTGATGCAAATGATTCATATCGACAATAATGATAACGATGATGAAAATAAATCTAATAAAAAGAAAAATTGGTTTGACGTAATCATTGGTGCGATTACTGGTTCAATTGCCCCAGCTATCCCATTACTAGCCGGTGCTGGTATGGGCAAAGTATTATTGTTGATTTTAACAATTTGCAATGTCCTATCAGAAAAAAGTCAAACTTATCAATTATTAAATCTAATCTTTGATACTGGTTATTACTTTATGCCAGCTTATGTTGGTTTTTCAGCTGCTAAAATTTTCAAAACTAATCAAATGCTAGGTGGATTCATTGGACTAATGACAGTTCATCCAGTTTGGGCACAAATTGTAGCTGCTAAGAAACCTTTCTATTTCTTAGGTTTGCCAGTTCCATTAGTTCAATATTCTGCCACTTTAATTACTGCTATTCTTTCTGTATGGATTATGTCTTATATCTATAAGTTCGTCAGAAAGATCACTCCAGGAATGGTCAAAGTGTTCATGGAACCAATGCTTACCATGTTAATTACTGGACCATTGGTATTCTTGTTTATTGGACCTTTATCAAACTGGATTTCACAAGGTATCGGCTTTATTGCTATGTGGCTCTATCACAATGCTGGTCTTATTGCTATTCCAGTACTTGCTGCTTTATATCCTTGGCTTGTTTCAATTGGTATTCACAAAGCTTTGTCACCAATTAGTATTCAATTAGTCGCTACACAAGGTTTTGACCCAATTATTCGTGTTGTTGCTTTATGTTCAAACATGTCACAAGCTGCAGCTTCTCTTGCTGTTGGTTTAAAGAGTAAAAACAAAGAATTAAAATCATTAGCTTTATCATCAAGTGCTACTGCATATCTTGGTGGTATTACTGAACCAGCACTATTCGGTGTTAACTTACGACTTAAAAAGCCTATGTATGGTGCTATGATTGGTGGTGCGATTGCTGGTATCGTTGCAAGTTTTATGAAAATTAAAGCATTTATCTATGTAACGCCAGCTTTCTTAAGTTTACCAATGTGGGTTTCAAAGACTGAAAACTTTGTCGTTCAAGCAATTATCATTATTATCATTGCCAGCGTTGCTACATTTATCGCCACTTGGATTATTGGTTTTGATGATCCGGTAGATAAAAATGAAGTAAAAAAGGCTGCCAAAGAAGAAAAGAAGAATTTTGAAAAAGATCACGAAAAACACGAATTACATGCCCCTGTTAAAGGTGAATTGGAAGATATTTCTAAAGTTAATGATCCAACTTTTGCTAGTGGTGTGATGGGTAAAGGCATTGCCGTTATTCCAAGTGAAGGTAAGATCTTTGCACCTGATGATGGTGTTGTAACTGCCACTTTTGAAACTCACCATGCTATTGGCTTGCATTTAAACAATGATGCAGATGTTTTAATCCATGTCGGAATTGATACTGTTGAAATGAAGGGTGAAGGATTTAAACAATTAGTCAAAAAAGGTGACAAGATTAAAGCCGGTCAAGAATTGCTTGATTTTAATATTGATAAAATTAAACAAGCAGGTTATGATCCAACTGTAATTATGATTGTAACTAACTCTAAAGATTTCTTAGAAGTTTTGCCTGTGTTAAAAGATAAGGAAAAAACTGAATCAGTCACCAAAGATACTAATGTTATGATCTTGGCTTAGGGGATGACATGATGGCAAATTATGTAGTACCGCAAAATTTTATGTGGGGTATAGCAACTTCTGCAAACCAAGTTGAAGGTGCTTGGAATGAAGATGGTAAAGGGATGTCAATTGCTGATTGTGAACGTTTTAATCCTCGTCAAGATTTGAATGATTATAAGAAAGTAAATGACATGACAAGTGCGGAAATCGATCAAGCGCTTAAAGACAAGACAACCAAGGCTTGGGGTAAGCGTCATGGTGTTGATTTTTATCATCGTTATTCATCTGATCTTGAAATGTTAGCTAAAACAGGCATCAATTCAATGCGAATTTCTATTGCTTGGAGTCGAATTTTTCCTAATGGAGATGATTCCAAGCCTAACCAAGCGGGATTGAATTACTATGAGCATCTTTTTAAAAAGATGAATTCTTTAGGTATTACGCCAATTGTGACTTTATCGCACTATGAAATGCCGTTAAATTTAGTTTTAAATTATAATGCTTGGTATGATAAGAAAGTTGCCGATTTCTTCTATAATTTTGCTGAGACCGTAATCGACCAATATCATGATTTAATTAAATACTGGATTCCGATTAATGAGATCGATAGTATTATTCGCCATCCATATTCTTCAGCGGGCTTAGTTAAGGATCGTTTTCCAAATAAAAACTTCAAAGAAGTTATTTACCAAGCAATGCATAATCAATTCGTTGCTTCAGCTAAGATTACTAAATATATCCATGAAAATTATCCTGCTCTTAAAGTTGGAAGCATGATTACCAGTACAATGGTTTATCCTTATAATAGCGATCCACGCAATATGTTAAAGGCCACCCAAATCATGCGTGAGAGTTATGATTTTAGTGATATTCAAATTAGAGGTAAATATCCTAAAGTCTTACTAAAGCAGATTCAAAAGATGGGTTTGCAAATCGATATGACTAATGAGGAATTGAAGTTAATCGAAGAAAATACTGCTGACTTTGTTGCCTTTTCTTATTATTCATCTGTTTGCACAGCCTTTGATACTACGGGGCTAAAGGTTACTAAAGCTAACCGCACAACGGGAGTTTATAATAAATACCTTCCAGAAAGTGAATGGGGCTGGCAGATTGATCCGATTGGACTTAGATTAATTTTAATTAATCTTTATGATCGCTATCAAAAACCGCTATTTATTGTAGAAAATGGCCTAGGAGCCAAAGATAAATTAACTGATGATGGCAAAGTTCATGATCAATATCGTATTGATTATTTAAAAGCACATATTAATGAAATGCTTAAATCAATTAAGGAAGATGGTATTGAATTAATGGGTTACTTGATGTGGGGAACAACTGATATGGTTTCGGCATCAACGACACAAATGTCAAAACGATATGGTTTAATTTACGTTGATCTTGATGATGAAGGCAACGGCAGTTATAAACGTTATCCTAAAGATTCATATTATTGGTATCAAAAATTATTATCTTATGGAAATGAAATACCGAAAAGCTATTTAGAATAATCATATTAAAAACATGATATGCCCCCCAAAATTGGGACAAATTAGTATTA
>NZ_AZDU01000076.1 GCF_001434815.1 Lactobacillus equicursoris DSM 19284 = JCM 14600 = CIP 110162 | reverse complement strand
ATTTTAATATACTCTGCTATTGGGTGCTTACATTTCAACTTAAGAACTTCGACAACAAATGCGGATCTCTTCACGAAATGAAGGGCCCGCGTTTTTATGTTCAGCTTATTATCCACTGCGTTGGGTTAGTGAAGTACAATAGCTATAGAACGTTTTGCATGATTAGAAATGTGATGAGGAAACAATAGATGTTGGATAAGATTAGATTTGATAGCTTAGTGGAAGCGTACCAGAAAGACTTTGAATACAGGATTCATAGTGATCACTCTTTGTGGTTAGCAATAGCATGTTTTCAAAATAATTGGAGTTTAGACGATCCTAATTTTGAGAACATGTTTGTTGATGTTGTACAGAATGTAGGTGACGTTCTTAGCCTGAATACGTTTGATAGTGATACACTGTCGGAACTTGCTGAAAGATCGCCCGAAAGAGTTCGTTCAATGATTGCTGATCTGTTTGATGAAAGTCAAGATGCCTTTATTCGGATCAAAGACTTTGAGCAGCAAGCTGAAGAACTACTAGATGGAGATTGCGTTTTAGATGAGGAAACGATCAGTATGCTCCTTTGTCTTAAATCACCTGACAAATATGGCGCCTTTAACTTGCAAGGGTGTCAAAGACTAAATAGTTGGCTTAAATTAGGCTATGAATTTAAGCCAGAAGCTACTGTTCAGAACTTACAAAATTGGTCAATTTTGTTAAGGGATATTGTTGAGCGATTATCTGGTAATGAACTATTGCTTGATGAGTACAGGTATTATCTTGAATGGGATACGGAAGATGAACCGAATTATCTGCATTATCTGTGCGATAAGTTTGGTCATAGTTTTCAATGGTCTGGTGAAAAAGACACTAAACTTTTTATTTTAGCATCCGACATCTGCAGCTACCTTGTCCAGCACCGTGACTTGACTCCCGCAACTGGTCAGAAGCAGTACTGGTGGTTGAATGCTAATCCTAATTATTGGAACCTGTCTGATTTAAAGCTTGGTGAGGAGCGCTATTACACACTCTATAGTGATAGTGGCCATAAGCGGCGGGTTTTCCAGTACTTTTTGGATGCAAAAGTTGGCGATAAAGTTATTGGTTATGAATCTTACCCTAGCCGGAATGTGGTAGCTTTGATGGAAATCAGCCGGGCTAGTGATGGCGAGGCAGTTTTCTTCAAGAAAATTGAGGAATTTAAGCAGCCAGTAGCTTATAAAGATCTACGTCAATGTCCGGAACTGAAAGACATGGAAGTTTTCATCAGTCCAACGGGGTCACTGTTTAGGATGACGGAATCAGAGTACAAATTTGTTATGAACAAGGTTAGAGAACACAATCCTGTAGCGTATACAAAAGATAATTTCCTATCCGAAGTCTACCTGTCTGAAGAAGATTATGAGCACTTGTCAGTTCTTTTAAAGCGAAAGAAAAATGTGATCTTGCAAGGTGCACCGGGCGTCGGCAAAACGTTTGCTGCTAAGCGCCTGGCCTATTCTTTGCTAGGCCAGAAAAAGGATGACAATATTGAATTGATCCAATTCCACCAGAGTTACACCTACGAAGACTTCATGATGGGCTATAAGCCGACAGAAAATGGGTTTGAATTGCGCTACGGTAGCTTCTTCCGCTTTTGCAAGCGAGCGGCTAAACACCCTGACGAGCCTTTCTTCTTTATTATTGATGAAATCAACCGTGGCAATTTAAGTAAGATTTTTTGTGAGTTATTGATGCTGATAGAAAGTGACTACCGGGATCAAGCTATAACCCTGGCCTATACAGATGAACCGTTTGCCGTTCCTAGCAATATTTACTTGATTGGGATGATGAATACTGCTGACCGCAGTCTGGCAATGATTGACTATGCTCTGCGGCGAAGATTTGCTTTCTTTGACATGAAACCGGCTTTTGAATCTGCCGGTTTTATGAAACAGCAGATGGTTGCAGGTAATACCGTTTTTGATAGGCTGATCAACCAAATTGAGGAACTAAACGATGAAATCAGCAAAGATCCGTCTCTAGGACCAGGTTTCTGTATTGGGCACAGTTACTTCAGTAAGCCGGACGGAGAATGGACAAGTGACGAACTGCAACTGATTGTTGACTACGATATTTTGCCAATGCTTAGAGAATACTAGTTTGACAATCAAGATAAGTTGGAGCATTGGGAAAGTGTCCTGCATGAGGCCTTAAATGATTAAGGACAAGAGCATTTTTATCAAAAATATTTACTATATGCTTAGCTACGCTTTTAGCAATTTACATGAAGCAGAATATAAAAATGTCGAGAAAGAAAGCTTTAGCAACATAGATAATCTCTTTGCTGCGATTTTAGCCAAAGGGATTAGTAAGCAGCTAAAACAAGGCCTATACCGCGAATATGTGCCTTGTCATGAAGATTTGCCAACAGTTTATGGCAAAATTGATATGGCAGGAACAATTCGCAACCAGTTGGCTTGCCGGAAGCTGGTAGCCTGCAATTTTGATGAGCTGTCAGCTGATAATTTATACAACCAGATTCTTAAGTCAACCGCTTGGCAACCAGCTGGAAAATATTGTCTACCTGGAGCTCCTGCGGCGGGGCTATCAGGTGACGATTGGCGATTATGAAGGCAGCGAAATCGACTTTGTTGCCCGCAAGGGCGGCGAGGTCGTTTACTACCAGGTGACTCAACGTTTGCCGGATAACAGCACTCGGGAGACCGACAATTTGCGCTACATCCCGGACGGCTACAAGAAGGTGGTCTTGACCTTGAACATGTTTGATGCAGGCAGCGTTGACGGCATTGAGATCAAGTACGTTGTGGACTGGATGCTGGAGGCCTAGCACATGACCTACTATACTTCCGGCGAATTTGCCAAAAAGGCACATATGCATCCCGGCGGTGCTAAAAGAGGTGTGGCGGATGCTGGCGTCTTACTTCAAGGAAGTCGCCGGTGGCTTCCACATTACCAAGGACGCTGGCTTATTTATCTGCCACAAATAAACAAAACCGCCATTTTGTTAATAATAGCGGTTATTTTGTGCAGGATAAACATGCAAAATAGGGAATTTGACGATATAATTAGCTGAAAAAGGTGCAAGGAGGGAGAAAAATGAACAAATACTTGCCTTTGGCAATTGAACGTTACCAACATAATTACGATCCGGATTTTTCTGTCGAGGATGAATACGAAAAGCGGCTGACTAGCCCGGCTAGCATGGTGACCAAGCTTTTTCCCTTGCTGACTTATCAAAAAAGGGGCGGGCAGACCAAGGAATTCCCGATCTTCTTCACTTACACCGCCGATTTGGTGGCCCTGGCTAGTCAGCTAGAATGCAATTCCCGGCAGATCAGTCAGTTGGCGGGTCAGCTCCCGGGCGTGGCCCAGGCACATTTTTTAAATTCTTTGTTGCTGGACGAAATTACCTATACCAACGAGATTGAAGGGATCAAAACCGATGCGGCCGAGATCAGCACCATTATCAACAGTCTGGATGATGGTCTGCGCGCCCGGGAAAAGCGGCTCTGGTCGACAGTTCGCATGTACCAGGAAGTTTCGCGCGGGAAACTCTTGTCGATTACGGCCCTACAGGATTTCCGCAACATTTACGACGAGCTGTTAAAAGGGGAGATTCCCCCTGAGAAAAATCCTAATGGGCAGCTGTTTAGAGATACTTTGCCAGATGGGCAAGCTTTGCGGATCGGGAATGCGACTAAAACCGTTCACGTGCCGCCAACGTCGGAACTGGCAATTTCAGAAGCCTTGATGAGCCTTATCGCCTTCATGAACGATGACGATCTGCCTGCTGTTTACAAGGCGCTGATCAACCACTTTTTCTTTGAAAGCACGCATCCATTTTTGGATGGCAATGGCCGGATGGGCCGCTACCTGCTGTCAACTTACCTATCAGCCAAGTTTGACAAGTTCACTGGCTTTTCGGTGGCGACTGCCATCCATGCCCAGGCGTCGCGCTACTACAAGCTGTTTAAAGAAGCGGACGTGGCAGAGAATCGGGCAGAGCTGACTTTTTTTATCAAGGACATGCTGGAAATCTTGGTTGCTCAGCAGGAGCAAGTGCTTGAAGCCTTGCAGGGATCCCGTCAACGTCTGGATTTTGTTTTTAAAAAAGTGGATCAAGAAGCCGCGCATTTGGCTGAGAATGGGGAGCACGACCAGGCCACGATTAGGGCGATCTTGCGCTACCTGGCCGAGTCGGCGCTGTTCGTTAACAACGACAGGCTGGGGATCAAGGACAACGACATCATCAAGCTGAATTCGGAGGATGGCATTTCTCAGCGCAGGACCAAGCGTTCACTGGCTTATCTGGAGGAAATCGGTGTGATCAGCCTGGTTTCAGGCCGGCCCAAGTTGCACAAGTTGGTTAGGTAGGAGTCGAATCTACGGATTCGACTCTTTTTTGTCACACAAAGTGACTCAAGCAACTTAGTTGCTGGCCCAAAGTTTACTCAACTACGGCCTTTTTTGACAAAAAGCTTCACACAATCGTACTCAAGTAGGGCAAGTGCTGGCCCAAAGTGTACTCAACTGGCAGCCATTTACGGTTGGTTGAGTAAGTTTTTGAGCAGAGATTTCCATAGTTGAGTAAGTTTATGAGCAACTTTTTCTGTAGTTGAGTAAGTTTATGAGCAGCTTTTTCCGTA
>NZ_AZDU01000075.1 GCF_001434815.1 Lactobacillus equicursoris DSM 19284 = JCM 14600 = CIP 110162 | reverse complement strand
TGAATAGCATTGGATATGTTTTTGAATTCGGTAATCGGGATAGGACTTTGAGACCTGTAAAGATGGAGAAATTGATGACTGAAAACATCCCAAATTTTGATGAGATATTAACCAAGCAGCTGATTGATGATCAGGATCCGCAAATTGTGTCTTTCCAAGAGGACTTTTACGGGGACTTCTATGACTACTTTGTCAACTTGCTCAAGTTCAAGCAGCTCAGCCAGGGCATCAGCGATGAGGAAATGGCGCGGAAAAAGCTCAGCCTCTACCTGGACATCTTCCGTTCTCAGGATTTTCCGGGGAAGAAGACCTACCGCTACTGCCTGACCTTTGACCGGAAGCTAAATTTTTTAAAAGAGGAGTCAGACTTTACCCTGAGTGCCTTGACCCGGGATTTGAAAAAGCAGCCCGACCAAGTGGCCGACTATTTGGCCGTAAGAGAGCAGGTCTTAGCCGGCTTAGCTGACCGCCTGAACGGGCAAGAGGGCAATGCCCGGATCCAG
The DNA here is from genome assembly GCF_001434815.1 of Lactobacillus equicursoris DSM 19284 = JCM 14600 = CIP 110162. Classification (GTDB taxonomy): domain Bacteria; phylum Bacillota; class Bacilli; order Lactobacillales; family Lactobacillaceae; genus Lactobacillus; species Lactobacillus equicursoris. The sequence goes on along the minus strand of NZ_AZDU01000075.1, from coordinate 4,243 downwards.
ACCTTTAACGAGGTCCTGGCCGACATCTATGATAAGTACCGGCTGAATCGCTTTAAGATCGCCTACCGGCTGCATTAGAGGAGGAATTTTTATGCAAAAAATCGTAGTACTAGGCTCAAGCAATGTGGACACCACCCTGCATGTGGAAAACTTCCCTAAGCCTGGCGAAACCATCAACGCCCAAAAGGTGACCGAAGCTAGCGGCGGCAAGGGGGCCAACCAGGCCGTAGCAGCGGCTAAAAGCGGGAGCGAAACCCACTTTATCTCTCGGGTCGGCGACGATGCCTTGGGGACCTGGATGCTTGACCAGTTGACTGGCTACGGCGTTTTGACCGACCGGGTCTTGAAGACTGAAGGGGTCAAAACGGGCCACGCCTACATCACCTTGAACAGCGAGGGGCAAAACGACATCATTATCGACCACGGAGCCAACTATGAACTGACGCCAAAAGACGTCGAAGGCGCCAAAGCCGTGATCGAAGATGCCGACTGTGTGATTGCCCAGCTGGAGACCCCGATTGCTGCGACGATTGCGGCATTTAAGATTGCCAAGGCCGCCGGCAAGACCACCATCTTGAACCCAGCGCCCGCCATCAAGGACCTGCCAAAGGAACTTTTGAACTTGACCGACGTGATCACGCCTAACGAAACCGAAAGTGCGCTTCTTACCGGGATTACCATTAGCGGGGATGCTGACCTGGAAAAGAATGCCGTTAAGCTGCACGAACTTGGCTTAAAGTACGTGATCATCACCTACGGCAGCAAGGGTGCCTACGTGTCCTCCCCAGTTTTCACTGGCCTGGTACCAGCCTTCAAGGTCAAGGCCGTGGACACGACGGCCGCCGGCGACACCTTCTTGGGCTTTTTGGCCGGGGGCTTGGCTAGCGACTTGGGCAACCTCCATGATGCGACCGTTTTTGCCTGCCGGGCGAGTTCTTTGGCTGTGCAAAAATTGGGCGCTCAACCATCCATTCCAGACCGGGCAGCGGTGGAAGCAGCCTTGAAGGAAGGTTAGACGATGTTAATTGCACCTTCAATCTTAAATGCCGACAACCTGAACCTGGCTAAAGAGATCGCAGCAGCTAAAGAAGCCGGGATCACCCGCTTTCACCTAGACATCATGGACGGACATTTCGTACCCAACCTGTCCTTTGGCCCCCAGCTGGTTCAAGATTTTAAAAAGCAATTCCCGGACCTAGAAGCTGAAGTTCACTTGATGAGCAGCAACTTACGGGGGATGCTGCCGGATTTTGTTAAGGCGGGCGCTGACCTGATTGAGTTCCACTATGAGGCGGACTATGCCAATCAGATTCCGGGCTGGCTGGACTACCTGCATGATTCCGGCGTCAAGGCCGGGATCGTCTTGAACCCAGACACGGAAATCCGGGTGCTCAAGCCGCTTTTGCCCAAGCTGGACCAGATCCTGATCATGACCGTTTATCCAGGCTTTGGCGGGCAGAAGTTCATGGAAGTGGCGCCTTCCCGGATCAAGGCGGCCAAAGACCTGGCCGGCGAGATCCCGATCGAAGTCGACGGCGGGATCAACGCCGAGACGGCCAAGCTGGCCAAGGAGGCCGGCGCGACAGTCTTTGTTGCGGGCTCGTATATTTTTAGTCAAAAAGCCATTGACCAGCAAGTGGCCGAGTTAAAGCGGATTTTAGAAGAATAGAGGCAAATGATGGATAAGGCAAAGCAAGACGAATTGAAAAAGGCCGCTGCTAAAAAGGCGGCGGAACTGGTTCATGACGAGATGATCCTGGGCGTGGGGACGGGCTCCACGGTCAAGTTCTTTATCGACGAACTAGGCAAGCTGAAAGAAGAAGCGGGCCTGCACTTAAAGGCTGTAGTCACCACCTCCAGTCGCAGTCAAAAGCAGCTGGAAGGCCTGGGCTTTAAGGTAAGTCCTTTGGCTGATGTTGACCAGGTTGACCTGACCGTGGACGGTGCCGACCGGGTGGATTCGCAGCTCAACGGGATCAAGGGCGGCGGCGCTGCCTTAACTTTGGAAAAGAATGTGGCGGTCAACTCCAAGAAAAACGTTTGGATCGTGGACGAAAGCAAGGTGGTGGACCACCTCAGCGGCTTTGCCCTGCCAGTCGAAGTTTTGCCAATTTCCTGCGAGCAGACCAAGCGCCGCTTTGAGGCTGAAGGCTTAAACCCAGTCTTTCGCCTGAATCCAGATGGCAGTCGCCTCAAAACCCACTACGGCAACTATATCCTGGACTTAGACCTGGCCCGGATTCCAGTGCCAAGCGGCTTAGCTGACTACCTGGACCACACGACCGGGGTTGTCGAACACGGTCTCTTTTTAAACATCTGCGACCAGGTGATCATCGCGCGCGACAACGGCGAAATTGAAGTCAAGAAGCGTTAATTTTGTGAAAGAAAAGAAGCTGATCTTCTTTTCTTTTTCTTTTTTCCGGCTAAGCATGGTAGAATAGAAATATTCTGATAATTTGCGATCAAGTAAAAAAGTATTGGAGTAATTTTTCATGAACAAGAAACCTTTGATTATCTCAACCGACCCCGGCATCGACGACGCGGTCTGCCTGACCATTGCCCTTTTCGCTAAGGAACTGGACGTCAAGCTGATCGTGCCAACCTGGGGCAACGTATCCTTGGACAAGACCTTGAACAACGCCTTGCGTCTGCAGAAGTTTTTGGACACCAAGGTGCCAGTGGTGGCCGGTACCAAATTGCCTTTGGTAAAAGAAGCCATCGACGCTTCTGAAGTCCACGGTGCTAGTGGCATGGACGGCTACGACTTCCCAGAAGCCGATGAATCTTTGTTGGTTTCAGGCTTGGCCGCGACCAAGATCCACGAAGTGGTGAACGCAAGTGAAGACAAGGTAACCTTGATGCAAATCGGGCCTGCTACTGACTTTGCCCTTTACTTCCGCCAGTACCCAGAAGACTTGGACAAGATCGATGCCCTCTACATCATGGGCGGGGCCTTGGGCCGGGGCAACTACGGTCCTTACGACGAATACAACGTTTCTGGTGACCCTGAAGCGGCCAAGATTGTTTTTGACTTAGGGAAAAAAGTGCCAATCTACGTGGCGCCGCTGGAAGTGGGCAACCAAGCCTTTGTCGAAGAAGACACCTTGCAAGAAATCAAGGCCTTGGGCCCAGTTGGCGAAATGGTTTATGGCCTCAACTCCCACTACGAAGTCAACGACCCAGCTGCCGCTGAGGGCAAGCGGATCTACGATGCCTTGACAGCAGCCATGCTGCTCGCACCAGACCTGTTCGAAGTCAAGGACGCCTACGTTGCTGTTGACACCAAGGGGCCACTGACTTACGGCGCCAGCGTTATGGATTTTGATGGCTTTTTCGGCCAAGCAAACAACGCGCATGTAGCCGTATCCGTTGACCGGGAAGCCTTTAAGAAGTGGTTTGTTGAAGCGATCGCACAAGCAAACAAGTAGGTGACGGCGTATGACTGATTATGTTTACCGTACAGTCATGCATGATATTAAGCATAAGATTCTGCATGGCGAATATCAGGGGATGCGCCTGCCAGATGAACGCAGCTTAGCCGAGGAGTACCAAGTCAGTCGCTCATCGATGAAGAGAGCCTTGGAGCTCTTGGCCCAGCAGGGCATTGTTTTTAAAAAAAGGGGCAGCGGGACCTTCATCAATCCGCTTTATTTAAAGAACCAGTCTATGTTCCGCTATGAAGGATCTAATCTGGGCTTGACGGACAGCTTTTTAGCGCCAGGGAAAAAGCAGAGCATCAAGCTGCTGGACTTCAAGGTGGTGCCGGCGTCGCCCGAAACGGCGCAGGACCTGTTTTTGAGCCAGGGCGACTTCGTTTACCAGTTCAAGCGACTGCGGCTTTTAGACGACCAGCCATTTTTGATCGAAGAGGGCTTCGTGCCGATCAAGCTGGTGCCGGAACTGTCGGCGGACATCTTAAAGGGGTCCTTGTTCAACTACCTGGAAGATGCGCAGAGCAAGACGGTTACGCGGTCGTACTTGACTATTACCGTGTCGCCGTCGACAGACGAGGATCAGGCGGAATTGCGGCTGTCAGCGACCGAGCCGGTGGGCGTCATGTCGGGGATCTTCTTTTTGGACGACGGAACGCCGGTGGAAGTCTCCACCATGCGGGTCCACTACCGCTACATGCGTTTCAACAGCTTTGTCAACTTGAATTAGGTATTAGACCAAGATCGGAAGATCTTGGTCTTTTTGTTTTGATGCAGTCGGAGTATGTCAACCGGTCTGATTTTTGGCGAAA
>NZ_AZDU01000074.1 GCF_001434815.1 Lactobacillus equicursoris DSM 19284 = JCM 14600 = CIP 110162 | reverse complement strand
GAAATGACTAAATGCATTTCAGCTCACACTATTAAAAAACAAAGATGCTCAGCCGTCTCCTCATTGTTTACTAGCTAATTAACTATTTCTGCTTTCTAATCTCGATCTTTATTTTACTACATTTGGCCCGGAATTTCTCCCTTCTGGCTATACTTGTTTTGCTAAGATTTTTGCCCAGCATCCCGATTATTGTGCGACTTCATATAGTAAAGAAAAAATGGTGAAGACCAGCTAATGCTGAATCTTCACCATTTTCAATAAATGCTAGTGCTATTAATTTTTGCGGTCCTTAGCACCTGGTTTAGTTGACTGGCTCTCTATTCTTGAGGCTTTCTCCATTCACCGCCTTGTGCAAGTTGGTTCTTACCCAATTCGCTAACGATCACTGAGATATGTTCCTTTGGTGCGCCAGTATCTTCGGAGATGACTCTGGTCACGTCCTTCATCATCTTCTCCAGTTGTTCTGGACTGCGCCCAGCCAACAATTCAATATGTACAAATGGCATTGAGTTATTTACCTCCCTTTTGTCAAAAAGCTATACAGCGTTTACATACCCTTATTATAAACCTTTTGGTATGGTCTTGCCTATACCTTTTTTCAGAATTTCATATTTTTACTATTTAGGTTACACGTGAAACTAGTTGCTCAATTTTTCTTTTAAAAAATCAATCAGCTCTGGCTTGCAGTTTTTCTTGAGCAGCAGCATCCCCTTATCCTGCTCCACCATCAAAACCAGCTCATCCTCGCTTTCGATGAAGTACTTGATATCACTGTAGCGAATCTTCCCCTCACTTTTGTTGGTGATGACTGATACGTAATTTGGATAAAACTCATAGCGGATATCCTGCTCTTGCTGGTGGGTTGGCATCTCCGCGTAAATCTTCTTCAGCTTAGACTTATAAAGGTAGACGATCGCCGATGGATAAGCTACAATGACGATCGCCATCAGGGCGGTCAGGTAGTATTGTTTCATGAGAAACGTTATCACCCCCACCACGATCCAAATGGCTTCGGCGATCATTACGATCCTTCTTCTGCTCTTTTCCGTCACCTTCATCGACATCCGAATGTACTCATCCAGGTTCATGTGCAACTCACTTACATATAACAACTTGTCCACGATTTTTCTCCTTCACTTTTTTCATTAAAAAAGCGTGCCAGCTGACACGCCCCTATCTTATTGTTCTTCCTGACCTGCCTTAGCCTCTGCGTAAAATTCCGCGTTAGCTAAAGACTTGTATGGCTGCAGCCACATTCCGAGAATACCCAAGGTAAAGAAGACTAGAATATACCAGCCAATAAAGGACAGGTTCAGGCAAAACAGCTTCCAGCAGCGGCCCTTCATCAATCGCCAGCTGTCCAAGATTTCGCTCCACACGCTTGTCTGCCGGTTCAAGCGGACATCTTCGTCGATTTCATACACGACAAAGGACAAGCGCAGCTCAACCCAGACGATCACCGCGGTAATAGCAACTGCCAGCAGCCACATGAATAGCACTGAGGAGTTGACCAGCAAGCCGCCCAAGGCGAGAATCAGCAAGATGGACAAAAGTCCTGCTTCAATGATCCCGTAAATCAGCAGCTTCCACAGGTGCTGACTGGATAGTCCACACCAGGCATCTGGCTCCTTGTCGCCTTCATGAATGGCCATCCGCCAGCGGTTAAAAAAGATTTGACCGTTTGACGTTAAGAATGAGGCAATTACTGATAAGATAAAAGAGATCCACCAGTCGCTGCTGTTTTGCGTGGACATCTTGTCTGTCGCATGCGTCAGGGCTGTGGCTAAGACCATGACCAGCCCCATTAACAAGTAGGTTTTCTTCGGTATGGCTGCTAAGTCACCCCGGGCGCGGTCACGATAATCTTTTGCTTTCATTTTTACCACTCTTTCTACTCCGTAAATCCCATGTTTTTCCTTTAATTATAGCATTCCCTTTTGGAGGCAACTCAATGAATCCCACTTTTTCTGAGCCACATCTTTTAACCAACCGCCAAGCCAAGATCTGGCAGTCTCTCCGCCAGGAGCTCTATGCCTGCCGGTCTTTTACCTGGGCTGTGGCCTTTATCTCTGCCGACATCCTCCCTCCATTTAAGCTGGTGATGGAGGAATTGGCTGATAAAAAAGTTTCCGGCACCATCATCACCGGGACCTACCTGGCCTTCAACCAGCCCCGGGTCTTTCAGGAGCTGTTAAAGATCCCAAATCTCAAAGTCTTGATTGCGCCGGGGCCCCTCCACGCCAAAGGCTACCTCTTTGACCACGGCGACTATCAAACCTCCATCGTGGGCAGCGCCAACTTTACTCGCAGTGCCCTTTTGGCCAACCAGGAATGGTGCCTTAAGGTCGATAGTGAAACAAACTCTTCCTTAGTTAATCAGCTAAAAGCAGAATTTGCAGATTTGCAAAAGGATGCTGTGCCTTTAACCCCAGCTTGGCTGGCAGATTATGAAGCCAACTGGGTGCCGGCTCCTAGAGTTGACTTGCGTGTTACACGTGAAACTCAGAAAATTGTTCCCAACGCCATGCAGACGGAAGCCCTGGCTAGCCTGGACCAGCTGCTTAACAATGGCGCCAAAAAGGCACTCGTGGTTTCCGCTACCGGGACTGGCAAGACCTACCTAGCAGCTTTTGCCGTAAAGGCCTACCGGCCAAAACGTTTCCTTTATTTAGTCCACCGGGAGGAGATTGCCCGTAAGGCCTTAGAGAGCTTTTATCGAGTGATTGGCGGTGACAAAAAGGACTTTGCCCTCTTAACTGGCACTTCTCATCAAGAAGCTCGCTACACTTTTGCCACCATCCAAACAGTTAGTCAGGACCAATTTTTAGCTGGGAAAAAGGCTGATGCTTATGACTACATCCTGATCGATGAAGCCCACCGGAGTGCTGCCAAGAGCTACCAGAAGATTTTTGACCACTTTAAACCCGATTTCTACCTGGGCCTGACAGCTACGCCGGAGCGGATGGACCAGCAGGACGTCTTTGCCCTCTTTGACTACAACCTGGCCTACGAGATCCGTTTACCCGATGCCTTGAGGAACAACATGCTCACGCCCTTCCACTATATCGGGATTCGGGACTATGAAGTAGACGGCCAAGTGATCGATGATACTAGTCAATTGTCCCAGCTGGCTTCCAGCGACCGGGTCCGCTACATCTTAAAGGAAATGGACTATTACGGCTATGATGGGGACCGGCCTTGTGGTCTGGTCTTTTGCAGTAGACAAGACGAGGCCAAAGAACTAGCACAAGAATTTACCAAGCTGGGCCAGCCTGCCCAGGCCTTGACCAACCAAGATAGCCCGGCTAAAAGGCAGGCCGCGATCAAAAAGCTGGAGAGTGGTGCACTCCACTACCTGATCACAGTTGACCTTTTTAACGAAGGCGTGGACATCCCTGCCTTAAACCAGATCGTCATGCTCCGCAATACTCAGTCAGCTACGGTCTTCATCCAGCAGCTGGGCCGGGGGCTGCGGCTTTTTCCGGGGCAGGACTTCGTCACAGTCCTCGACTTTATCGGCAATTACCAGAACAACTACCTGATCCCCCTCGCCTTGTCTGGCAAGCGAATTTCACGTGATCAATTGAAGTACCAGCTCCGCACTGTCAGCTTTGCAGGGCTGTCAACCATCAACTTCAGTCAGATTGCCGCTGAAGAAATCCTCCACTCTCTAGACCAGGTCAAGCTGGACTCCTTAAAAGAACTGCGCGAGGCTTATAAGGAAAAGAAAAAGCAACTTGGTCGAACACCACTCCTCTACGACTACCGGGATAAGTACTCGCCCCTCTTGTGGATCGAAAACGGACGTCTGCCCCACTACGGCGCCTTTTTATCTAAGATGGGAGAAAAAATTACACTTAATTCCCTTGAGAGCAAGATTCTTTCCTTTGTTACCAAAGAACTGGCACCAGGGCAAAGGCCACATGAGCTGCTTTTACTCAAGGCTTTACTAGCAAGTAAAGAAGGCAGCATCTCAGATTCTGACTTTCACAGGCTCTTGAGAGACCACGGCTGCTACGATTCAGCTGAGCTAGAAGAGTCGGTTGAGAAAGTTCTAAGCTTGGATTTCTTCGACGTCAAGGTGGGCAAGACGACCCAGAAGGAAAAATATGGTAACACGTCCTTGGTTTCACATGAAACATCCTGGATCTTGTCACCTGCTCTTGCCTCTGGCAGTCCTGATTTTAAAAAGCTTGTGAGTGACGCCATCCAAACTGGCCTCTACCTAGCAAGGGACACTAGCCCCCAAGACCAGTTCACCCTCTACCACTACTATGACCGCAAGGATGTCTGCCGCCTGCTCAACTGGCCCCTGGACGTCAGCCGGCCGATGTATGGCTACCGGCTCTCTGGCGATGTCTGTCCAATTTTTATCACCAATAAAAAGGAAGATACTGAACAAAGGAACAGCCGCTACGACAACCACGCATCTGGACAGGTCCTCACCTGGTACACCCGGTCGCCGCGTCACTTAACTTCACCAGAAGTGGTCGGCCTCTTGCGGGGCGTTGAGAACGGTGCGCAAGTAACCAAGCTGCCGATTTTTGTCAAAAGAAGCGACGCCTACGGGAAGAGGTTCTGCTACCTAGGCCTAGCCAAGATTGTGCCAGACTCAGTCGCGGAGGTTACCTTAAAAGGCAAAAGTACGGTCAAGATGGATCTGCAGCTGGTTACTCCCCTGCTGGCTAAACAATTTGAGCAATTATTTGAAGACTAAAAAAAGGAAGTTCCACGTGGACAATGTCATT
>NZ_AZDU01000073.1 GCF_001434815.1 Lactobacillus equicursoris DSM 19284 = JCM 14600 = CIP 110162 | reverse complement strand
ACATGCAGCAGCAGGCGTTGAAGAAATAGGAACTTCATTAACTAATGCGGAAACGCCTATCTCAGATCTATGTAAAAAAGTAGGGAGTACCTTACTGTTTGTTGTTTTAGCAGTTTGTGGTATTTACAATTTCCTAGGTCAAGAATGGACACGTAAAGCAAAAGGAATGGCTATTTCGGGTGTTATTGGGACAGGCGTTATTTATAACTTGTTCGCACTTCGCGACTTTGTCACCGGCTTATTCGGTGGATAGAACTAACTAAATAGGAGGGAACCTCATTGATAACGGCAGAAATAAATAAGTCGGAGCCAACTTTCACGAATAAGCGGCTTTCTTTGGATAAATTGATCACGATTACGCAGGCGCTGGACGCTAATAACTATGTTGTATTTACGCTTTTTGATGAAAGTGGCAAGGCGTGTTATCAAGGGGTTTACTATCCAAGCGGTTTATCGCTGATTGACGATATTAAGCGCCAAGTGAATGAGAACGTGACTAATGGTGAGTTAAGTGCTACAGAAGCGAATACGTTTTTGGAGCAACTATCATATCCAGGGAAAGTCGTAGGAAAGCGTGTGGTAGATGGGGCAGAACCATCTGCCACAATTAGCGCTGAGCATGGTCGTATAGATCGCCTATTCGCTTTTTCTAAAAATCGGCGTGTTAGGAATTGGTTTTTTGGAGTGGTGATCTGTACCATTGCACTACCGATATTACTTGAAGCATGGGCATTAGTGCCACATAAACCGGACTACAACCAGTTAATGCAAAAAGGAGAATATGTCCAAGCTGTAAAGGAATATCCAATGAAAAAACAAGCCACTGAACAATACCTTTTTAAAAATAAGAAGTTAACTCAACTTGAAACATTTAATAAGCGATACCCAACTGCAAATGGTCAATATGATATAGCTTTTTATCAAAAGCAGTGGTCCAAAATGTTAAAGATTAAGGGTGTATCGATGACCAACGTGCGAAAAGCTGAGCTTGTTGTGGCCTATCTCAAAATGCACAAGCCAGATGATGCGTACCGTTTAAATCTTGAATTGAATAACGTCAAATTAACACAGTCGATTGCATTAGAATTTATTCGAAATGGCGAGATTGACCGAGCGATCGCAATTAATCAGAAACTCAAGAACCACGATCTAACCGATATGATTAACGCTGGTAAATCATATCAGCAGGTAATTGAGAAGTATCAAACTGAGTCAAGAGACAATAACCTTTCAGAAGAACAGCGACAAACCGCCGCCGATAATTTAAAGGTTTGGCAGCGGAATTTGAAATCAATAGGAGAGTAATTATCATGGCAGAAAATAATCAACCAAATAACCAGGAAAAAAAGAAAAAAAAGTTAGCACCAATCTTCACAGTTTGTGGGTTAGTTTTATTGATCGGCAGTGGTGTTTATGCTAGCACCGGTACCGGATCAAACACTGATAAAATCGGCGCTCCAAAGACTGAAAGCCACAAATCAGCATCTAGCAAACAAACTCATAAAAAGAAAAGCGTTATCGATAATGTAATTGAAAGTGTCAGCGAACGTGCGAAGGATTCGGTCGACTCAGTTGCTGATGCTCTCACCGGGAACACCTTAAAAGAAGCACATGCGGCTGTAGCCAAAAATCACGATAAATTAGTTAAGGCTGCTTCGATTATTGCCAAAGAACCCAAGTTGCCTGAGAATCCAATTCAAAATATGTTAGATAATGATTTTAAAAAGACAACTCCTGGCACTGTGAAACCGCCTAAAGGAGATAATGGGAACACAAATAACAATAGCCATAACAACGGCAATAGTAATGATGGTCAGGGGAACGGTTCAGATAATGACAACAATGGTGAAGTGACCCCGCCGGTGACTCCAAATGCAATTCCAACAATTACTGGTAAACTAATGATGATTCATGTGAAAGACAATTTTAACCCAATGCAAGATATGCACGCGTACGATCAAGAGGATGGAGATATTACTAATCAATTGGTAGTTACCTACAATGATGTGAATACCAAGCAGGCTGGTTGGTATCATGTTCGCTATGCAGTTACTGACAGTGCTGGAACAACAACGAAATTTGAGCGAATTGTGCTTGTCTTAAATGCACGTCCGGTGATTACGGGACAAGATATAAGTGTTGAGGCAGGTTCTTCATTTGATGTAATGCAAGGAATCACTGCAACGGATCAAGAAGATGGCGTTGTCACTAGCAGAATTCAAGCTTCGGTTGATCAGATTGATACTAATAAAGTTGGTACAACAGAAATTACTTATACCGTGACCGATGATAACGGGTCAATGGCGACTTTCAAACGTGGTGTGACAGTTTACTCGGAAAATGCAACGTTTGAAGGGTTAGAAGACCAAACTGTATTTGTGGGAAGTAAAGTTGATCTATTAAAAGGGGTGAAAGCTACTAATAAGTATGGCGATGATTTTGTTAACAAGATTAAAACAAGTATTGAAGAGGTAGATACAACAATTCCTGGAGACCAACAAGTAACATATTCTGTTACAGATCGATTCGGTCATACTACAGAAAAGACGATTGTTATTCATATTCTGAAAGATGTAACACCAATGTTGCCAGGTAAAGCCTAGAATAGTAGCCTCTAAAGTACCAAATCGGTTCTTATAGAGGCTTTTTTATTTTAATTAAATATTTACAAATACAAGAATGGTATAATGTATGAGCTTTATTAAATTGAAAGTAGGGATAATTGAATGTCTTACGACTCTTCGTTTATGAAAATTGCGGCAAATCAGGCTGAAAGCAATGTAGGAACTGAAATTGGTGGGCCGTTTGGTTCAGTCGTTGTAAAGGACGGTAAAATTATTGCTGAAGGGCATAATCAGGTATTAAAAAGCTATGATCCAACGGCACATGGGGAGATTGTGACGATACGTCACGCTTGTGCGATACTTGGGACACACGATTTGTCTGGTTGTGAACTGTATACTAATGCTTATCCATGTCCAATGTGCTTAAGTGCAATAATATGGGCCAATATTAAAGTTGTCTATTATGGCAATACGGCAAAAGACGCCGATAAAATTGGTTTCCGCGATGACTATATTTATGATTTTATTCAAAATAGCTGTGAAGATCCAACGGTTTTAACAATGGAACAACACGATCGTGAATTAACCATTAAAAGTTTTGAGAAATTTAATGATTCACTTGATAAAAAGTTATATTAAAGCTGTAAATAATAGAATGAAACGATACTTTTGATAAAGTATCGTTTTTTTAATAGTTTAAAATTTTTTACCGTTTACATTTGACGTGTAGTCAATTCTAAATTAATTCTTGACTAATTATACTAGAAAACATTAAATGCGCTTAAAAGTGGCAATAATGCTAATAAGTAAAGTACCATTAAATACAATCGAAAAAGTAGAGAATAGAAAACCACTTCTGAAATGGAAGTGGTTTTTTGAATTCAATGATAAATTACTACTGCTTGAATAGTTGGAAAATCAGTAGATCTAGGAGTATTAAATGATAAAACGTATATTCGATTACTTTCAGTCTTCCGAACACGATACATTCAACAAATTTACTAAAGGCGTAACGCATTTTTTTGAAAAGAATTTTCCAGAAGATTCTAAACGAGAAGGCTATGAAGATGCTTATCAAAATCGATTGAGATTCCTTGCAAACGAACGTATTTTAAAAAGAATTATGTTGGGACTATGGTTCATGCTCATTCTACTTGAAAATTATGTGGTAAATTCAGCACTTGCAACATCGATTCAATCTACCGTACAAACGGCTGTTAATGAATTACGAGCTAGTGGTCTTACACCACAAGTTAATAAGCCTGGGTTCTTTAGTTTGTTGTTAAATGTATTTTCACACCCCTTTATTAAGTTTGTGTTATTTGCGCTTACAACGGGGTTTGTATATACCTTGTACGTCAAAATACACGATAACTACCGGCCACTTGAGTACGACTTAACGCAAGGAACCACTACACCAGAAACCAATGAAAAAATGCGTCACGATTATCCTTCAGTTGAAATAAAGGTCAATGCACCAGCACCGGCGTATGTAAAAGGCACTATTGGAATCCCGATACGTCAATATCCGCAAACTGAAGAACAGAAAGCCCGCGGCGTGATTGAGTTTGCTGTTGCCACTGAACCATCTCATGTTGTTGCACTAGCGCATACACGAGCTGGGAAGAGTATTTATCTGATTGATCCAGCAATCTACATTGGAACAGGATCGCCTAATCAAGCGGAACGGCGCAGCATTATCTATCTTGCAACAGCCGGTGACGAGCCAAGACGTTGGCGTGATTTATTGCTGGCACGAGGCTATCGTATTCGGATAATCAACACAGTTGATCCAAGTGAATCTGATCCATACCCTATGTTTAATATCTTAATGAGCTATTATAAGGATTATTATGAATGTCGTCTGAAGGCTAAAGCATTGTTAGCTGAGGGTAAGAAAGATGAAGCCATGCACTACCATGTGCTTAGCGACAAAGCTGGCGATCGTGCGACCGATGAAATCATCAAAGCAAGTGATATTGTGATGCCTAAAGACGACAAAGGGAACGATGATAGTTTCTGGGTTATTCAATCACGGACACTGTTTAGAGCAGTTGCCCTGGCATTGTGTGAACAGAGCCTTAGTGCTGATCCAACTGATCCCATCGTTGAGGCAAGTATCGAACATGATTTTTCACTAGTCAATGGGTATACGATTCAAAACGTAGTTAACAAAATGTTTAGTGAGTCAATTTCGGCAGATTATCACCCATATTTGTTAAATTACGCCAAAGAAAATACAAAATTAATGGATCAATTACTTG
>NZ_AZDU01000072.1 GCF_001434815.1 Lactobacillus equicursoris DSM 19284 = JCM 14600 = CIP 110162 | reverse complement strand
TACTTAAGACATTATCACTTGTTAAACACACAAATAAAAGAATAAATAGGTAAAACTTGATTTTTATTTAAAATAATGATATAATGTTCCGATAAAGGAGTGTCAGAATTGCCTATTAATATTCAAGCTATCAAGCAAAAGTTAGACGCCCATCTAGGCCAAGAATTGACGATCGTTGCGCAAGCCGGTCGCAAGAAGGTTACTAGACGACGCGGGGTATTGAAAAATACTTTTCCAGCAGTTTTCGTTGTTGCTCTGGACCAAGACAGCAACAACTTTGAACATGCATCTTACAGCTACACCGACGTTTTGACCAAGAATATCTTGGTAGAATTCGATGACGAAGCGGATGCTAAATAAAAAACGAATTTTTACACTAACATTTCTTAAAAATGTTAGTGATTTTTTTTGCTCTTTAGAGTATATTAGTATAAGTACAAAAACAGACATTAGGAAGGAAAGAGAATGAAACGTTCTGAAAGATTAGTAGACATGACCAAATATTTGATGGAGCGTCCGCATACTTTAATCGCTCTGCCCTTCTTTGCCAAGCGTTACGGTGCGGCCAAGTCCTCCATCTCTGAAGACCTGGCAATCTTGAAGCACACCTTAGCTGACAATGAAGACGGGATCTTAGAGACGGTAGCTGGGGCGGCCGGGGGCGTTCGCTACATTCCATTTCTTGGTCAAAAGCCTGCTGAAAAGTATTTGAATGATTTGGCTGGCCGGATTCAAGATTCTAGCCGGATTCTGCCAGGCGGCTTTGTCTACCTGTCCGACATCCTGGGCAAGCCATACGATCTGGAAATGATCGGAAAATTGATCGCCACCCGCTATGCCTATGCTGACATCGAAGCCGTAATGACGGTGGAAACCAAGGGGATCTCTCTGGCTAATGCCGTAGCCAGCTACTTAAACGTGCCTGCCGTGACTGCCCGCAAGCGGTCCAAGGTGACGGAAGGGGCCACTGTTTCCGTCAACTACATGTCTTCATCCACTTCCCGGGTAGCCAAGATGGAATTGCCAACTCGGGCCCTGGACAAAGAGACGAACGTTCTGATTGTGGATGACTTCATGAAGGGTGGCGGCACCTTGGACGGGATGCGGCAGCTGGTTAAGGAATTCAACTGCCAAGTAGCCGGCGTCTGTGTCTTATGCGAAACCGAATATAAAGATGAACGCAAGATCAAGGACTACGTTTCCCTGATCAACATCGACCAAATCGACAGTGAAAAGGAAATCATCTTGGCTCAGCCAGGTAACTTTTTAACTAGAACTAACTTCGATCGCTTCTAAATGTTACAATATAAGCTAGCCAATACGGCTAGCTTATTTATTTTAGAAGGTTACTAATACTATGAAAAAATACGTGATTGTTTTGGCTGCCGGCAAGGGCACCAGAATGAAGTCTAAGCTCTACAAGGTCTTGCATCCCGTTTGCGGCAAGACCATGGTAGAACATGTTGTTGACGCGGCCAAGGCCGTTGAACCAGAAAAGATCGTGACCGTGGTTGGCCACGGCGCTGAAGACGTGGAAAAGGTTTTAGCCGGCAAGGCCGACTTTGCCCTCCAAGAAGAGCAGCTGGGGACGGGCCACGCCGTGATGCAGGCTGCTGACCAGTTGGCAGGTCTTGAAGGGGCCACTTTGGTTGCTACTGGCGACACCCCCTTATTTACCGGGGAAACCTTTAAGAAGCTGTTTGCCTACCACGAAGAAGAAGGCAACGCTGCCACTGTTTTAACGGCAGAAGCGCCAAATCCTTTTGGCTACGGCCGGATCATCAGAGACGACCAGGGCAATGTCTTGCGGATCGTGGAACAAAAAGATGGCAATCCTGAAGAACTCAAGGTCAAGGAAATCAATACTGGGATCTTCTGCTTTGACAACCAGAAGCTTTTTGAAGCCTTAAAGCAAATCGGCAACGACAACTCCCAAGGCGAATACTACTTGACTGACGTTTTGGAAATCTTGCGCAAGGCTGGCCAAAAGGTTGGCGCCTACAAGATGCCAGACTTCAGTGAAAGCTTGGGCGTTAACGACCGGATCGCCTTGGCAGAAGCCACCCGTCTGATGCAAAGACGGATCAATGAACAGCACATGCGTAACGGCGTGACCTTCATTGACCCAAGTACCGCCTACATCGATGCTGACGTCGTGATCGGCAACGATACGGTGATCGAAGGCGGAGTGACCATCAAAGGCCATACTGTGATCGGGTCTGACTGCTTGATTAGCTCAGGCTCGCGCATCATTAACAGTAAGATCGGCAACGGCGTGACGGTAACGTCATCAACCATTGAAGAATCTGTTATGGAAGATAATACTGACATCGGGCCAAACTCCCACTTGCGGCCAAAGGCCTTGATTAAGCGGGGGGCTCACCTGGGCAACTTCGTGGAAGTCAAGAAGGCCGAAATCGGCGAAAACACCAAGGTGGGCCACCTGACTTATGTTGGGGATGCAAGCTTGGGCAAGGACATCAACATCGGCTGCGGGGTCATCTTCTCTAACTTTGATGGGGTGAAGAAGTTCCATACGACAGTTGGCGACAAGTCCTTTATCGGGGCTGGCTCAACCTTGATTGCTCCAATTAAGGTGGCTGACCACGCCTTCGTGGCTGCTGACTCCACCATTACCAAGGACGTGGGCAAGTACGAAATGGCCATTGCCCGCGGCCGCCAGGTCAACAAGGAAGACTACTGGCACAAGCTGCCACTATCTGAAGGCAAAGACTGGCAATAAATTTTTTAGTAAAAGCTCTCTAGCATTCCTAGAGAGTTTTTATTTTGAAAAAATTCAATATCGCTTACATAATCTTTAAGAAAAAATTGTTACTTTTTCCAAAAGCTTAAGCAACACTTTTAATTTAATGGGTGTATAATCGAGTCAATGACAAAAAGCATGATTCAAAGGAAGGTTTGGAATTAATGAAATTCACCAAGAAACTCGCTTTCGCTTCAGCATCATTGGCCCTGACTCTGGCAACTCCAGTTTCACTGGCAGCTTCAAACGCAGTCAGCTTCGCAGCTACCAAGACCACGACTCAAGCTGCTAAGATCCAAGTAACTAAGAAGAACGCGCCAA
The DNA here is from genome assembly GCF_001434815.1 of Lactobacillus equicursoris DSM 19284 = JCM 14600 = CIP 110162. Taxonomy (GTDB): domain Bacteria; phylum Bacillota; class Bacilli; order Lactobacillales; family Lactobacillaceae; genus Lactobacillus; species Lactobacillus equicursoris. Next base: position 1,836 of record NZ_AZDU01000072.1, on the reverse strand, counting down.
TTTACCACAAGGATGGGACTAAGTTCACCAAGAAGAGCCCATACGTTTATGAAAATTACTCAGGCATTAAGATGGGCAAGGGCTCTCAATTAAATGTAATTAAGACTGTAACCATCAAGGGTGCTAAGTACTACTACATCGGCAACAGTGCTTATTTGAAGGCTAGTGACGTTAAGGTAATTGCTACTAAGAAGGTTAAGACCACTACTTCCACTAAGAAGACAACTACTAAGAAGACTGGTTCAACCAAAAAGACTGCTAAGAAGACTAGTTCAATTAAAAAGGCTGCTAAGAAGACTAGTTCAACCAAAAAGACTACTAAGAAGACTAGTTCAACCAAAAAGACTGCTAAGAAGACTAGTTTAACCAAAAAGACTTCATCTAAGTCAACCAAGACTACCGCAAAAAAAGCTAAGACTGTTACTAAGGTAACTGTAACTAAGAAGATTGCTTACTACTACCGTAAGGATGGCAGTAAGTATACTAAGAAGAACCCATACATTTACCAAGGCAAAAATACTCACACTGCCAAAGGCTACACTTTTAATGTAAGCAAGACTGTTAAAATCAAGGGGGCTACTTACTACTACATCGGCAATAACGCCTACTTGAAGGCAACCGACGTTAAGGTAACTGCTACCAAGTAGTTGAGTCCCTTTTAAACAAGCAAAAAGTTTCGGAATCTCGCCGAAACTTTTTCTTTTGCCTAAGAATTGCGATTTTCTTAACAATTTAGGGTTGATTTTTGTTAAAATAGAGCTGGTAAATGCAGTTTTTTTCGGAGGGAACTATGTCTTACAAGGACAATATCAAGCTTTTTGCGCTTAATTCAAACAAGCCGTTAGCAGAAAAAATCGCTGACCGCATGGGTTTGAAGCTTTCAACTTCAAGTGTCGTTCGCTTTAGCGATGGCGAAATTCAAGTTAACATTGACGATTCTGTTCGTGGCAAGGACGTCTTCTTGATTCAATCAACCAGTGCTCCAGTCAACGACAACCTGATGGAACTCTTGATCATGATCGACGCCGTTCGCCGGGCCAGCGCTGCCTCAGTCAACGTCGTTTTGCCATACTATGGCTACGCACGGCAAGACCGCAAGACTCGTGCCAGAGAACCAATTACGGCCAAGCTCGTTGCCGATATGATCCAAACTGCTGGGGCAGATCGGGTGCTGTCACTTGACTTGCACGCTCCGCAAATCCAAGGCTTCTTCGACATCCCAGTCGACAACTTGATGGGGGCACCGCTTTTAGCTGACTTCTTCCTCAGCAACCACCTGGAAGAAGATGCAGTTGTCGTTTCACCTGACCACGGCGGCGTTACCCGTGCCCGGAAGTTAGCTGAATTTTTGGGTACCCCAATTGCCATCGTTGACAAGCGCCGGCCAAAGGCCAACGTTGCGGAAGTCATGAACATCATTGGTAACGTTAAGGGTAAGCGCGCCATCTTGATCGACGACATGATCGACACGGCCGGGACCATTACCTTGGCAGCTCAAGCCTTGAAAGATGCTGGCGCAACTGAAGTTTACGCCTGCGCTACTCACGCCGTTTTGTCCGGCCCAGCCGTTGACCGCTTGAACAAGTCAGTGATCAAGAACCTGGTTTTGACTGACTCTATCCAGCAACCAGCCGAAAAGAACCTCGACAAGACGATCCTTGTGTCCGTAGGGCCTTTGATGGGGGATGCCATCAAGCTGATCATGGAACACAAGCCAATGAGTCCTTTGTTTGATACTCGTTACGACGCTAACAAGTACAAGGACAAGTAAAATAAACTGTAAGCAAAAATAACAGCCGCAATGCGGCAATGTCATTAAGTTAAGGCATTGACTTT
>NZ_AZDU01000071.1 GCF_001434815.1 Lactobacillus equicursoris DSM 19284 = JCM 14600 = CIP 110162 | reverse complement strand
AAAGTCAATGCCTTAACTTAATGACATTGCCAAAAAGAGGATTCTGTAAAGAATCCTCTTTTGCTTTTAATCGATTTTTGGTTTAGCGACTGGGTGAAATTCCTTGCCAGTAATTTGGTTTCTGCCTTGTTCCTTGCTTTGGTAAAGGCAAGAGTCAGCCTGGTTGATCATATCGTAGATGGCTTTTTCATCGCTAGCCTGACCATAGACGTAGCCAGCTGAGATCTTGACGTCAAATTTAAGGTCAAGAATCGGAATTTGGCTGAGCAACTGCCTGAGTTGCCGGTCTTTTTCTAAAACGATCTCGCTCGTATGGAAATCCCAGATGACCATGAACTCGTCCCCGCCGTAGCGGTAGCAGTTTCCGATCCCGTAGGTTTTCAGCAGGCAGGTGGCAACCTTTTTCAAGACCTCGTCCCCGTAGCGGTGGCCAAATTGGTCATTGAACTCCTTAAAGTGGTCAACGTCAATCATCATTACCATCAGCTCTCGCTGGGTCAGGTAGGCAAAGTCGCGGTCAAAGCTGCGCCGGTTCTTCAGCGTGGTCAATGGATCCCGGGTTGCCTCTTGTCTGAGGTTGGTTAATTCCGCCATCTTGGCTGTCGCATCGACAACGATCCCGATTAAGCCGGAAATCTGACTTTCATCATAGATGGGTGACAAGAAGTAGCGGAAGGTGCGCTTGCGGCCCTTAATCGTGGTCTCCAGGTAGTTGTCGATGGCGACGCCGTCTTTTAAGATCTGCTCTTCTTGGTCCAGGATCTGCTTAAAGCGGGGATCAGCGGCTAAAAAGAGGGATTTTAGCTCATTAAGGGTAAGGCCAAAGTAGTCCAAAAAGCGCTGGTTGGCTCCTAAAAAGTTCAAATCGTGATTTTTCCAAAACAGACCAACATTGGTCGTTTCAATGAGCGCCTTTTTGATCAGGTCCTCATTGATGCCCGAAATCGCCTGGTAATCAATTTGCTTGGGCCGGTCGCGGACCTTGTAGCCGTCTGACAAAAAGGCGGCCATATTGTCGGTTTTAGCGACCAGCTGCATGCGGACCTTGAATTCCTCGGCATCGGTGATCCAGTCGAATTGGGAGATATTGTCTTCTTGATTGCAATTGATAACCGCGTTCCAGAGGTGGTTGTAGTTGCTGGTGTAAGTGACGTTGCAGGCGTGGACGAAGCTATCCAAATCGCTAAAGCCCAGGTGCTGGACCCAAGCGGCAAAGGCCTGGTTGGAGTAAACCAAGGTCAGCTTTTTATTATCCCAGATAAAAATGGAATTAGGCGAATAAGCTAAGCTGCCGGATGTCAGCAGGTTGTTGTTAAAGGCGTGGACCTTTTTAATCCTGGCATAAAGCTCTTGTTCTTCTGGCGTCTCCATCTTGTCGGCAGGACTCCGGACCAGCTCAGCTTGGGGCAGTTCGGGTGACAGATAGTGCCCCTGCACCTCCATGACGCCCAGGGGCTTGACGAAGGCAAACATGTCCTGATTTTCAATTCCCTTGACGATGGGGGAAATTTTTAGCGAGTGGCACATGTTGATGATCGAGGTGAGCACGATCTTGGACTTGTCCGAGTTGATCTGCAGGTTGCGCAGGTCGATCTTTAAGGAGCTGAAATTATAGTTGATCAAGGCCTCTGTTGACAGATCGCTGTTTTCTCCGCCATAGCGGTCAAGGTAGATCTCAAAGCCGTGCTTTTGCAAAGCTGAGGTGCCTTTTTGCAAAAGATCCTGGTCACTATCGTTTGGCAAGGCCAAAAGGTCGAACTTCAGCAAATAGTGCGGGATCTGGAATTCCTGGGTGATTTTGAGAATGTGGTCGATAAAGCTCGGAATTCGGAAGTCCGTTTGCGACAAATTGATGGCAATCGGGACATTGGTCAAGTTGTTGGCCCGGCGGGTTTTAAGCAGCTGGCAGACCTGCCTTAAGACGTGGAGGTCGAGGTGGTAGATCAGGCCGCTATTCTCCAAAATCGGGACGAAGCTGCGGGCTTTTTTCACCGGCTTACCCGGACTTTCCCAGCGCGAAATGGCTTCAAAGGAGCAGATCTTATTGGAAAAAATATTGTAGATCGGTTGGTAGCTGACCGTCAGCCAGCCCTTGGTCAAGGCCTCTTCAAAGTGTCCCAGTAGGTAATCGCGGTTTTCAAAATACCTTTGGATGGTCTTGTTGTAGACCTCGTAAGGCCTTTGCCGGTTTTCGCCCAAATAGCGCAAGGCCAGGTAGGCCCGGTCAACGGCGTGGCTCAGCGTATCTTTGGCGTTCAGCCGGTACACCCCGGCTCGGAGACTAGTGACCTTGTCGGCGGCCAGGCTGGCCACTTCCTTGCTGATGGCGGTCAGCTTACCGGCCAGATTTTCGGCAGGAATGATTGCCAAAAAAGAGTCATCCAAGTAGCGAATGACCAAGCAGTCTGGGAAGTATTTGCTGATGGTTTGGGCGCAAGTTCTAATGAGCTTGTTACCTTGCAAAAAGCCGTAGTGCTCGTTATATGAGTGCAAGGAGGCAATATCAAAATAGGCGACGGCAGCTGAGCCTTTTTTAGCAAAAAGATTCACAAGATACTCGTCGCCATATTTGTCAAAATAGTCGGAATTCGGCAGCCCGGAGATCTGGTCGGTATGGGGCAGGTCAAAGCTGTATGACAGGTCTTCGCCGTGGTAGTAGCCTAGGTCCGTATAAGTCACGATGCCGAGCTTGGTTTCGTGGTCTTTAGCCAGCATGATTTGGGCGCTGGCCAAGAGGGTGTGGTATTCGCCGCTAATGGACAAGCGGTAAAAAAGGTGCGATTCCTTGTGGTTGAAGGCTTCTACCGAAAAAGCCGCCAATTTGTCCACGTCGGCTGGATGGACCCGGCTAAAGCTGGATTGGTTGAGGTATTCAAGAACAGAGTTGCGATCAGAATGGATCATGTTACAGTAAGAATCAGATGCCAAAAGAACCCGGTATTGGCCGTTTACCAGCTGGCAAACGATCAAGGGCAGGGGGCAAAGCTGGAATTTCTTTTTCTCTTCTTCGGAAAAATGGTAAGGCTGATCAGACATATGCTACCTCAATAGTTATGATATACAATTCATAAATTAGTCTCTTCCCCCCAAGTATAACACTCACCTAATACCTTAAAAAAAGATTCGCTTGTTATTTAATTGCGCTGAGTTTTTTATGGAAAAAGCAATCAGCAAAACTAAGCAAGTGGCGATGATCCCGATGACCAGGTCTGGCCGAGCGCCGTCATGTTCTGGGATAAGATCAAGAGGCCAAAGCCGTGAGCCACGTAGTTGAGGTAGAGGCTGATGGATAATCTGAGCTTGTAAATGTGCAATATAATCCCCCCCTTTAGTGAAACGCTTTCTTATGCAATTTGGTATATCATGATCCTTATCGAAGTCGGTGGTAAAATTGATAGAAAGATTTGATTTTTAGGGGGACAAGATGGGAGAATTTCGGGATTCACTGAAAAAATTGCTTGCTTGGCTCAAAGAAGAGCGGATTGACCTGGCCTATGTGGCCGATCCGACCAGCATTGCCTATTTGACCGGCTATGCCAGCTGGACGGAAGAGCGGGTAATGGCCCTTTTGGTCAGCCGGGAAGAGGCGGCGCTTCTTTTTGCCCCGGCCATCAATGAAGGGGAGCTGCGCTCCTTTGCCTGGCCGGGGTCGGTGGCTTTTTACCAGGATGGGGAAAGCCCGTGGAAAAAGATTAAAGAGGCGATTGCGGCTTGGCCTGCGCGAACTTGGGCTCTTGAAGGCGGCAGCCTGTCTTTAGCCTGGTATCGGGCCTTGCAGGCAGAATTTCCAGGAAGCGAGATGGAGGCCGATATTACGGACTTTTTAAAAAAGGCGCGGCTGCGGAAGTCGCCGGAAGAAGTGGCCAAATTGCAGGCGGCCGGCGCCCAAGCGGATTTAGCCATCGAAATCGGAATCGCCGCACTCAGGAGCGGGGTCAGCGAAGGCGAGCTGGCCGCGGAAATCCAGTACCAGCTGCGGGCGGAGCCGAGCTTTCCGACCATTGTCCAGATCGGGGAAAATGCGGCTAACGTCAGTGCCCTGCCGGGTGAAGGCCGTCTAGCCCCGGGCGACATGGTGATTTTTGACCTGGGGACCATGAAAAACGGCTACGCGTCAGACGTCAGCCGGACGGTGGGGTATGGCGAGGTGTCGGCTGAGCAGCGGCAAATCTACGAGATCGTGCGGCAGGCCCAGCAGGCGGCGGCTGACGGTGCCCGGCCCGGGATGATGGCCGGGGAAGTCGATGAGCTGGCTAGACGCGTAATTCGGGAGGCCGGCTATGGCCAGTACTTCCCTCACCGGTTGGGTCACGGGATCGGGATGCAGGTGCACGAAGCGCCGGGCATTCAGCCGGGCAGCGACACGGTTCTCGAAGCCGGCATGTGCTTTTCCATTGAGCCGGGCATCTACGTCCCGGGCGTGGCCGGCGTCCGGATCGAGGACTGCGGCGTTTTGACGGAAAAAGGCTTTGAGCCCTTCACCCACTTTAGTAAGGAATTGCAGATTTTACCGATAAAAAAATAGCCGAATCGAGGTCGATTCGGCTATTTTTAGTTAGTGGCGCAATTTCCAGTTGAGCCAAGCGGCTAGACCAGCGCCGTGGGCGAATTTGCCATTGATGATTAAGTCTTCCAACTGGTCAACGGAGACGATTTCCATCTTGATCTCTTCCAGGACTTCGCGTTTGGGTTTGGTCAGCTTTTTGACATGGCCGGCGAATAAAAAAATCTGCTCATTGGTGGAGCCAAAGGAGGGGTAGGTGAAACCGAGGGGCTCGATCTCCTGTGTCTCGTAGCCGGTTTCTTCCAGCAGCTCGCGCTTAGCGGCTTGGAGCGGCTCTTCGCCCTCATCAATGCCGCCGCTTGGGAATTCATACTGCCAGCTGCCGACCGGGTGGCGGTATTCCTTGAGGAGCAGGACGTGTTTTTTGTCAACGAACGGGATGATGGAGATCCCCTTGCCGATGGTTACGTAGGAAAAAGGGGCGATTTGCCCATTTTTTTCGACTTTTTCTTGGATGACCGTGAAGCGGTCGGCCTTGATGACCTCTTTTTTAACGACTTTATACATGTGAGCACCTGACTTCTTTTTGGGATAGTTACATTATACCTAATTTGCAGGCCGAATCCCTTGGATGTTGTTTTGGGTTGGGTGATTCCCCCAAACGTTGTTAGCCATGGCTGTTTTGGGTTGGGTGCTTCCCCCAACCTTAGTTAGCCATGGCTGTTTTGGGTTGGGGGATCCCCCCAACTTTAGTTAGCCAAGCCAATTTTGACTGATCGCA
>NZ_AZDU01000070.1 GCF_001434815.1 Lactobacillus equicursoris DSM 19284 = JCM 14600 = CIP 110162 | reverse complement strand
AAAATCAGACCGGTTGACATACTTTGGGGGCTAATCCAGACAAAAATCAGGCCGGTTAACATACTTTGGGGGCGAAATCCGCCTAAAATCAGGCCGGTTAACATACTTTGGGGGCAATTTCCGCCTAAAATCAGGCCGGTTAACATACTTTGGGGGCAATTTCCGCCTAAATCCAGACCGGTTAACATACTTTGGGGGCAATTTCCGCCTAAAATCAGACCGGTTGACATACTTTGGGGGCTAATCCAGACAAAAATCAGGCCGGTTAACATACTTTGGGGGCGAAATCCGCCTAAAATCCACACCGGTTGACACACTTTGGGGGCAATTTCCGCCTAAATCCAGACCGGTTGACATACTTTGGGGGCTAATTTCACCAAAATCCACACCGGTTGATATACTTTGGGGGCAATTCTTGCCAAAATCCACACCGGTTGACACACTTTGGGGGCAATTCAGCAACTCACCCCCACATGCCCCAACACCACGCAAAAAAGCCCCCACTTCCTACAGAAGTGGGGGCTTCATTTTAACCGCCGATTAAGCTATATCAAGCCTTCGCACTAATTACAGAGCGGCCTTGACTGCAGCGTTGACAGCGTCCTTTTCACTAGCGATCAGGTCAACCCGGCTAGCGATGACCTTCCGGTCCATCTTGATTTCCCGGTTCAGCAGCATGTCGCTTTCCTTGTCAGTGAAGAAGCTGTCGAATTCGTCATACCGCTTCTGGGTCTTGAAGACCTTGGAAATGACAGTGATGAAGGTTGCGAATTCCATGTCGCCGCCGACCGTCTTTTCCATCCAAGCCCATTCATCGCGGATCCAGTCCCAAGCGAGCTGTTCACCCTTAGCGTTTGACAAAACGCCTCTGAACCAGCCGCGGAGGTCTTGTGGCTTAACGATTTCCGCATTTTCGAACCAAGAAATGATCTTCTTCAGTTCCTTTTCGTCTTTGCTCTTCACGATGGCTGCTTCCAAGTCCATCTTGAAGGATGGGTCACTAGTTGCTTGGTACAAGGCAACGAGCTTGTCAGTCAGGTCGCTTGAGCCGTAGTTTTCAACTTCGTTGATCAAAACGTAAGCCCGGATGTCGGCTGACAGGCTAGCTAACTTGTCTTGGTATTCAACGTAGATTTCGTGAGCTTGTTTTTCAGATGCTTCGTTCTTGCCGTACAGGCTAGCGCTCAAGATGTATGGCCGCATTTGGATGTCTTCATCGCTTTCGCCGGCCTTTGGCATCCAGCCAAGACGCGCTACTTGGTCCTTGGACAAGTCGTTGTAGAAAGCACGCAGGTTGGCTTCTTCAGCGCTGCCAGCTTCTACGAATTGACGGAGCTGTGCAGCCGCCGTGTATAAGGCATCGATTACCAGGTGGCTTGGGGAGTTCTTGAAGAGTTCCAAGACTGGTACCAAGTCAGCGTAGGATACTTGCTTGCCTTCTGCCAAAAGTCTCAAGTCTTGCATCAATTGGAGTTGTGACACTGGATCCAGGTCCTTGGCTTCCTTCATGATGTCGTCCATCAAAGTTTGGTCGTACTTCACGATGAAGTGGGAGTTGTTGCCGACGTTCAAACGCAAAGCGTGACCAGCTTCTGCCCGCAATTCTTCGTAGTCGCCCAAGTCAACTTCAACATCAGACATGATCTTTGGTGCCTTAAAGTTGGCATTCAATGGGATTTCCCACTTACGGCCAACTTCCTTGCCTTCACCGATGAAGAATTGCTTTTGGGTTAGCTTCAAGTGACCAGCTTCGACAAAAGCGTTCACTACTGGGTAGCCAGGTTGGTCCAGCCAAGTGTGCATGATTTCGCCGATGTTAAGGTCAGTAGCCGTTGACAAGGCATCCCACAGGTCGTCGCCGGCTGCGTTGCCGAACTTGTGCTGGTCGAAGTAGTACTTCAGACCCTTGCGCAAGGCTTCGTCGCCCAAAAGTGACCGCACCATAACCAGCATTCTGGAACCCTTGGCATAGACGATGGCGCCGTCAAACAAGGCATCAATTTCGGCTGGGTCGTTAACTTCAACATGGACAGATTGCACGCCGTCAGTTGCATCCCGAGTCAAGGCAGCGGCAGCTTCTGAAGTTTGGAACATTTCCCAGATGTGCCAGTTTGGTTCCAAGTGGTCAACTGACAGGTATTCCATCATGTTGGCAAAACTTTCGTTCAGCCACAAGTTGTCCCACCATTCCATGGTTACCAAGTCGCCGAACCATTGGTGAGCCAATTCGTGGGTAACCACAGTGGCAACCAGCTTCTTCATTTCCAAAGTGGTGTTGTCTGGATCCAAAAGCAGGTAAGCTTCACGGTAAGTTACCAGACCCCAGTTTTCCATGGCGCCGGCTGAGAAGTCAGGCAAGGCCAATTGCAGAGATTGTGGAAGTGGGTATGGCGTTTGGTAAAAGTCTTCGTAAAATTCGATAGCGCGCTTAGCGATGTCCAAGGAGAAGGTCAATTCCTTTTCTTGGTGGGCTTGCGTTGAGTAAACGCCGATCAAAACACCGCTCTTAGTGTGGGTCGTCACAGAGCGCATTTCGCCAAAGGCAAAGGCTACCAGGTAGCTGGACATGCGGACCGTTTCCTTGAAGTAGTGAACGCCATCTTCTACCCGATCTTCTGGCATGTTGGCCAAAACCGTTTCGCCTTCGTGTTCGTCGAACTTCAAGGCTAAGGAGAAGGTTGCCTTAGCTTCTGGTTCGTCGACACATGGGAAGGCTTCGCGGGCAAAAGTAGTTTCGAACTGGGTTCCGATCAATTCCTTCTTGACGCCGTCTACTTGGTAGTAGGATGGGTAGATCCCCATCATGGTGTCAGTAAGCGGTGCTGAGTAGGCAATCTTGATGGTTGCTTCGCCAGTCTTGCCAGCTTCAATCTTGATGCCTTCAAAGTCGTCGCTAAAAGTAAATGGTACAGCTTGGCCGTCAACAGTAACGCTGCTGATGGTCATGTACTTTTGGTGCACCAAAACAGTTTCTTCCTTGATTTCACCATGAATGGTTGAGGTACCAGAGAATGATCTCTCGGCCCGGTTAACGTCGATAAACAGATCGTAGTGATCTGGGTGGAAAGTTTCGTAGAAACGTTTAACAGCCATTGTTTCCTCCTAAATACATTTGTATATGTTCTTGTAAAAAATTTTCCTGATTAAAAAATTAGGCTCATACACTTCTATTCTAGCAAAAAAGCCCTTTAAATGCGAAATTCGGCCTTGTAAAATACGCTGATTGCTTTTTGGAAAAAATCATCAGTATTTGCTTGAATAAACGCTGAAATCAATTCATCGTCAACAAGAGCAACAAGGCTGGCTGTGGGAGTTAACAGAATTAACTGAAAGCGTTAACTTAAATTACGTTTATCTTTGCTGGCTGGATTTTTTTGACCAGTTTAAGTGATTTTTGTGCATTTTTAGTAGGACAATAATAAAAGTACTATTAATGTGACCATTTTTATCATTTGTTATCATCTTGTTTTCGTCCTGTAACATTCCTGTCATATTAGTTTTGTAGGATTAACTTAGTTTTTTTAAGAGACTAAGTGAGGAGTTTCTACCCATATGACGATCAATAAGAAATTTACGAAAGTTTTATCCGCAGCCGCCTTTGCGACTGCCCTCGTATTAGCTCCTGCCAACGTATTTGCGGCAACTAATACCGAATCTACCAACCAAACGACGACTCAAAAGCAAGATCAAGCTAGCGCTCAAAGCCAAAGCGCAACCAGCAGCCAAGACGACGCTGCTGCTAAGTCTAGCCAAGCTTCTGCTGCTTCTACGTCAACTTCAACTACTGCTGCTAAGAAGGTAGTTAAGAAGACCAATAAGAAGAAGGCTAAGAAAACCACTAAAAAGACTACTAAGAAGAAGGCTACCAAGAAGAGCAAGAAGCCTACTAAGAAGGCTAAGAAAACCACTAAAAAGGTAACTAAGAAGACCAATAAGAAAAAAACGACTAAGACTGCTAAGAAGACCTCTACCGCTTCAGCAGCCGTAGCCGCAAGCAAGGACACTACTGCTGACCAAAGTTCAGCTCAAAGCAGCTCCAGCAACCAACAAACTGCTGAAGAAAAGGCTGCTGCCGAAGCTGCCAAGAAGGCCGCCGCTGCTAAGAAGAAGGCTGAAAAAGCTGCTAAAACAGCCGCCGCTAAGAAGCGCGCTGCTGCTAAGAAGGCTGCCGCCAAGAAGCGCGCTGCCGCTAAGAAAAAGGCCGCTGCCAAGAAGCGCGCTGCCGCTAAGAAAAAGGCCGCTGCCAAGAAGCGCGCCGCTGCCAAGAAAAAGAAGGCTCAAAAAAACGCAGTTGAAAAGGCTGCTAAGTACTGGATCGCTATGCGGGAATCAAGTGGCTCCTACACCGCTAGAAACGGCAACTGTTACGGCCGCTACCAACTTTTGATTTCTTACCTGCACGGCAACCTGTCCAAGAGCAACCAAGAAAAGACTGCTGACCGCTACGTTTACGGCCGTTACGGCTCATGGGTCAACGCCAAGAGATTCTGGTTAGCCCACAACTGGTACTAAGATAGCAAATCAATAATTAAAAAGAGGAAGCTAGCTTCCTCTTTTTTTATTTCCTTAACTTTTTTGCTATTTTACAAAAACTTGCTTTTGTTTTACACTATTCAAATAAACTTGAAATTTTACTAATTAGGGGGAAAAAACGTGCAAATCACTAATGACCGCTTAGCCAACATCGCGCATGATTACTACATCAGCAAGCTGAACATTGCGGAAATTTCGGCCAAATACAATCTTTCCCGCTATTTGATCGACAAGGCTTTAAACGAAGCTGAGAAAAAGGGGATCGTCCAGATCAAGATTAAAGAAGGCGCCCGTCGCAACTCCCATCTGGAGAAGCTTTTTCGCCAGCAATTCAATCTTAAAGAAGCCTTCATCTTGGACAAGATGGAAACCAAGAACCAGGACAGCGAAAAGATCGTCAGCTTTGCGGCTGATCAGATCCAAAGCTACATGCAGTCGGCTAAGTATGTGGGCCTGAGCTGGGGGACAACCATGCTGGACATCGTCAAGGCCTTTAACAACATCGACAACAGCGATTTGGACTTCGTCCAGCTAGTTGGCTACCCCTTAGCCGGCAGCGACCGGAAGAGCCCGCTAGAGCCCGTAGCAGCGGCTCATTGCGGGGCCAGCTTCCAATCCCTGCCCGCCCCTCTTTACTCCACCAATCCAGACCTGGTCAAGTACTTAAAGCAGGAGCCTTTTTACGAGCTCTTAAACAGCAAGTACGACCAGCTGGACCTCTTGGTGGCGAGCCTGGGGACCATTCAGGCCTTTGAAGAAGAAAGCTTCCTTCACCAGAAGTACGAGGATCTCTTGTTTAAAAATATTCCCCATGACCAAATTGCCGGCATGATCTTCGGCCGTCCTTACGACCACGCGGGCCACTTTTTCAGCGCCATCACCAACAAGATCATCGGCATCACTGACCAGCAGATCGTCAAGACCCCCGTTCGCTTCGTCGTCGTCAACAACCGCTTCAAGTCTGAAGCCCTGCTGGGTGCCCTGCGCTCTGGGATCATCACCCACCTGGTTACCAACGAGTCCATCGCCAACCGGGTCCTGCAGATAATGCACGAAGAACGGATATAAGATAACAAAACAGAGTCGAATCAATGATGTGACCCCAAAAATTGGGACAAATT
>NZ_AZDU01000007.1 GCF_001434815.1 Lactobacillus equicursoris DSM 19284 = JCM 14600 = CIP 110162 | reverse complement strand
GACATACTTCGGGGGCAATTTCCGCCTAAATTCACGCCGGTTGACATACTTCGGAGGCAATTTTTGACAAAAAACACACCGGTTGGCATACTTTGGGGGCAATTTTCGCCAAAATTCAGTATGGTTGACATACTTTGGGGGCAGATTTCGACAAAAATCAGACCGGTTGACATACTTCGGGGGTGATTTTTGACAAAAAACACACCGGTTGACATACTTCGGGGGCAGATTTCGACAAAAAACACACCGGTTGACATACTTTGGGGGCAATTTCAAACAAAATCCAAGCCGGTTGACATACTTTAGGGGCGATTTTCGCCTAAATCCAGGTCGGTTGACATACTTTGGAGGCGACAACCGACAACCAGCAATGGGCAGCCCCCAGCCAACCACCGCCCCAAGCAAAAACCGCCAAGCCCTAAGGCTTGACGGTTTACTTTACTTTTCAACAAATGAGGCATCCGGCACCCGGATTAGGTAAAAGCACTTGGCGCTCTTGCTAGCGTGCATCCCCAGCCCGTTGGCCGCGGTGTTCTTGTAGCTCGCCTCGTACACGGCTACGTAGGCCTTCTGGTACTGGGCGTCCTTTTTTACCAGGGCCGCCTTGCTAAAGGGCACCCCGCTCGTCGAAGCGGCGCCGGCCGGACTGGACCCCGTCACCACGGCCGCCTTGCCGGTCGGTACAGTATACTTTTTGCCATTTATATAGTAAGCGTAGCTGCCAGCCGCCTCCTTGACGTAGTAGCTCTTGACCGCGCTAGGCTCCAGAACCAGAGCGTGGTAGGTCACGCGGCTTTCGACCTGCGACCGGTCCGTCAAGTCCGGCTTTTTAAAAAGAGTCTCCCAACCCAAGAAGGCGATGGCAACTAGCAACACAGCAACTTCCAGGCAGCTGAGAAGAAAATTTTTGACCTCAAAAGTCCGCTGGCGGGTGATGATCATCTTGAGGCGCCGCTGGCGGATATTTTTAATGACAAAAACTAAATAAACAATGACGGCGACCCACAGGGCCACCCCTAAAACATTCCAGCTCCACATGGCGCGCCCACCTTACTTGGCAGCCTTAGCCTCCTTGGCAGCTTCCCGGGCAGCCTTCTCGTTTTCCTTGATCTGCTTGATCTTCTCGCTCATGGCGGAGGTCAAGAGGTCAGTGGCCTTGTCCGGGTCGGCAACCAGGTCCTCGCCGTCCATCAGGAGGTCGATGCGGAAGTGGGAGGCGTTCAGGTCGTCGTTGGCCGTTTCAAAGTAGACCTTGACCGGCACCTCCTCGTCTTCGTCAAAGAAGTTGATCAGCTTTTTATAATAAGCTAGTGGCAAGTTGACAATGTTGGTTTCCAGAGCAAAAGTAATCGGGCTCTTTCCTTCCAAAACCAGCTGGACCTGCATGAGGGAATTTTTCTTCAAAGCCAGCGCCACCTCGCTAACCATCTTAGCGGCATGCTCGCGGAGCTTCTTTTTACTCCGGGAAACGTCCGCGTACTTGATGTTCTCCATGTCGGACAGGTAAGCCTGGTCTTCGATTGCTTGCGTTAAGTCTTTCAAATTTATCTTCATTTTTTCCGCCTACTTACTTGCATGATTCTGTATTAACCTTAACCAAAAAAAGGCCAATGTGCAAGCATCTTCATTCGAAAAAAAGAGCCGGCCAGAGCCGGTTCTCATTAGGATTAATAGGAAAATATAGGTTGTCACCAGCACTTGACTGATTTATAACCTCCCGGCATCAGAAACATGGGGAAAACACTGATTGCCAGGGAAATAGAGTCTCCTCTATTACCCGCTTATTTTACCATATTTTTATACGCAAATCTTGGAAAAAATGATTATGATGCGGTACTAAACGCAACTATTAAATCCCTATAACCAAATTCCGCTAACATCCTAGCAATCTTCTCTTGTTGTTCTACATTCTCTAAAGCTACCGCTTTATAATACTTGGCTAGCAGTTTATTGATCATTTTCGATTTTAGATTAAAAATTGTGTCGTTGAATTCCCAAAGCAACGATGATTTTCCGAAAGAGGTACACACCAATAGTTAAGCCAAGAAAGTTTGACCAAAATGTACTAAACGACAATTTCTCAAATAAGTATTGGATTGGCAGAATGCAGGCAAAAAAGATTGTCAATGAGATAGCAGCTCTTGCATACTTATTTTTCGGCATTTTCTTTTTTAGCTTATCCATATTTTCTCCCATCTTAATCTAGATAATACCAAATTACACCATATAATTATATGCCTGTTCGCTGACTTTTCCTGCTACACTACCTAAGAAAAGATCATTCCAAGCTTTTTTGAATTTCTTTAATGAGATTTTTTTCATGACAGCTTTTGGCAATTTCTTGGTTACAAATATTTTGCCAGACATAGTTCAAAAAATCACAAAAATTTCAGATTTGGTAACCTTTTTCATATTTTCATTTCTCACTTTGATGCCGATGCAGCCGGCTAACTCAGGAATTTTTTCTCAAAAAGCGCCCGAGCCCGCTGCTTGTCAGTCTCCGACAAAGCCAAGTTTGCTGAGATGTTGTCCAAATACTTATCGGCGCTATACACGGCCAGCAGTTCCTGGGGGTTAATCTTGTCAAAGGAAAAAGTGATCGCGACAATTTCGTTATTCCGGCCCCGTTTGAGCTCATATTTAAGATCTCGGAAAAACGGTGCTAACTGCAAAACAGCCTCGTCTAGCTTTCTTACAACATAAGTATTTCGGTAACATGGCTGAATGCCAAGCAGACTGCGCAAGTCCGGGAACGACGCTTGGTAAGCCCCTTGGTTGGCCAATTGAACAAACTTGCGAAACAAGGTTTTAGCATTATTTGATTTAATCTTGCTAAAAATCCAATTATTCCAAGAAATAAAGTCTGGCGTGTACTGGTTAAACAGCGGCAAGTCCCGGTCATTGAGCGTCACGCTTAAATTACCAGATTCAAACTTTGCCTGCCGGAAAACTGGCATTTCCTGCATTACGGCAGCAAGGTTGCCGATCAGCACCTCAAACTTTTTATGGTCTTTGCTGCGATAACCCGCTGCCTCTTTCAGCTCATTAGCGGTTAAACTGATCTTTTGCCGGCCTTGACCATAGAGCCGCCCAACAATAATCCAAAAAAGATTCTGCTGCGTAGCATTTAGGCCAGTCATCGGCAAATCGTTAAGCTTTTTGGCATAGCAAATATTCTGCTCAACTGGCAGATGCCAGCTAACTGTTTGTTCCATTTGTACCAGTTTGTCAAAATGCTGCTGAGTCAGCTTAAAGCGAACATTATCCAGATACACTCGCTTATTTGGAAGTCGACTTTTCTGAATAATCCGCGTAATATCCTGAATTTGCTCTGCCCTTAAATAGCACTGGTTAAAGCCCTCGCTCACGGTTATTGTGAGCTCACCTAAGGTGCTAACCCTAGCCCCTTTATGCTCTAGGCTAGTTTGACCGTTAAAATCAAAGTTTTCATGATTATCTCGAGCAATGACGACAACAATATTTTTGACAAGGTTATTAGGAACAGAATATCCTGCACTTTGCAAAGCTTGTTTGACAGCTTCTTTATGGAAGGTAATTTGTTGGTAGATGGCTGGCGAAAGATTTTTTACATTAAAGTAGTTGCCGGTAAAATTGCGCACCTTAACTTCAATGCAGTAAATGCCAGTACTGGTAACGACCAAATTATCAATTTGATTATCAAAGTCCCCATTTCTTTGCCCGTATTGATAAGGCAGAAGAACATCATGAAAAACGATGGTAGTCTGGTTAACTAGCTTCCTTAGTGCTTGATCAACTAGTTGCTCGCCTGCATCCCCAGTGAGCAGATAGTTGACATTGTTCAACTGATCCTGGGACAAAATCGGGTACGGATCGCTAAGTCCAAGCTGGTTGTAACTATTTAAAATGTTGTTTATCCAATTGATTCCGGGCATGTTAGTCGTGGACAGCTGAACCGGATAGGTATAACTAGGATTGTAAATCAGCTCACTTTTGCGGGCTGATTCAATAACAGTGTCATTATCGATTTGTTCTTCATTGGTTGTGGTAAACCAATGGTCAAAAATTCTGTTCATGGTAATCCCCCTTCACTTATTATTACAACAAAAAAGCCAAAATCACCGAAATTAGTGGCTAAAAAGTAGGTGGTATTTGACAGTTTTCGTTTTTGTAAAGTTGGAAGGTGGGGGGTGGTGCGGCTGGGGTGGACGGGGTGGCTGGGGCAGCTGAGGTGGACGATGCAGCCCCCAAGTTGACTCAACCGGACTGGGGTTTGACGTTTTTCGCCCCCAAGTTGACTCAACCGGACTCGTTTTTGCGGTTTTTTGCTCCCAAGTTGACTCAACCGGACTCGTTTTTGCGGTTTTTTGCCCCCAAGTTGACTCAACCGGGCTGGGTTTTGACGTTTTTTGCCCCCATGTTGACTCAACCAGGCTGGGTTTTGACGTTTTTCGCCCCCGAGTTGACTCAACCGGGCTGGGTTTTGACGTTTTTCGCCCCCGAGTTGACTCAACCGGACTCGTTTTTGACGTTTTTGGCCCCCAAGTTGACTCAACCAGATTTGGTTGACATACTTCGGGGGCTTTTCTCACCTAAATCCAGACCGGTTAACATACTTTGGGGGCGATTTCGGACAAAAAACAAACCGGTTAACATACTTCGGGGGCAATTTTCGCCTAAATCCACGCCGGTTGACATACTTCGGGGGCAATTTTCGACCAAATCCACACCGGTTGACATACTTCGGGGGCAATTTTCGACCAAATCCACACCGGTTGACATATTTCGGGGGCAGTTTTTGCCAAAATCCACACCGGTTGACATACTTCGGGGGCTTTTTTCAGCAAAAATCAAACCGGTTGACATACTTCGGGGGCTTTTTTCGCCTAAATCCACGCCGGTTGACATACTTTGGGGGCGGTTTTCGACCAAATCCTCGCCGGTTGACATACTTCGGGGGCGATTTCGGACAAAAAACAAACCGGTTGACATACTTTGGGGGCAGTTTTCGACCAAATCCAAACCGGTTGACATACTTTGGGGGCTTTTTTCGGCCAAAATCAAACCGGTTGACATACTTTGGGGGCAATTTTTGCCTAAATCCACACCGGTTGACATACTTTGGGGGCTTTTTTCGGCCAAATCCACGCCGGTTGACATACTTTGGGGGCGATTTTCGGCCAAAATCAAACCGGTTGACATACTTCGGGGGCGATTTTCGGCCAAAAACAAACCGGTTGACATACAACAGCAACGGCGATCCACGCCAACAAAAAAGGACCCTGTTACCAGGGTCCTTCTATCAAGGCGGCCGAATTGTCAAAAATCAGTACGGCATAGACGGCCGTGACTCCTTCTCGTTCACATCAAGGGTGTGTCAGCATCGACGCTTCCCGCGTCTGGCAGTTAAGCCGGATGCCCTCTATCTCAAAATACGCACCATGCGTTTTTCTCGACTCGTCAGTCAACATTATAGCCCCTCCGGGCCAAATTGTCAAAAAGCCTACCGCCGCAGCCGCGCGCGCCGACGCTTAATCAGCTTGTTCAGCGCCTCCTGAAACAGGGTCGACAGCAAAAAGCCCAGCGCGATCGCCACCGTGATGATGGCGACGCGCATGATCATCTGCATCCCTGCCATGTAGTGGCCATCGATAAAGCGCCGCACCGCCATGTAGGCCGGCGCCCCCGGCACCAGCGGCACTAGCCCCGGCACACTAAAGAGGGTCACGGGACACTTTTTCCATTTGGCAAAAAGGACCGCGACTAAGCCTACGACGAAGGCACCAGCCACGTTGGACAAGAGCCGTCCCGCCGACGCCAGCGTCAACAGCCAGTAGACCATCCATCCGGCCAGCCCGCACAGGCCGCTGTAGTGGATCACCCGGTGCGGGATGTTGACCGTCAAGGCAAAGCCGACCGTAGCGATGTAGGAAAAAATCAAATTGATGACCAGGTCAAAGCTGGTAAAGTGGATCCCCATCATGGCTAGGCCCCCAAAAATCTAATCACCATCCCGACGCCGCCGCCCAAGGCGATCGCCGTCATCGCGGCCTCGACCATGCGGACGATGCCGGACACCCAGTCGCCCATGAAGAGGTCGCGCAGGGCGTTGGTCAGGGCTAACCCTGGCACCAGGGTCATCAAGGCGCCGACCAAGATGTTGTTCAGGTTGCAGGCCGGCCACAGGGCATGCGCCCCCACGGCGAGCAGCCCCATCACGGCCGCTGATACCATCTCGGCCAAAAAGCGCACGCGGGTGTGGCTGTTCAGCCAGTCGTCAAACCAGTAGCCAAAAGCACCGATCACCCCGGCCACCGGCAGGTCCAGCCAGTCGTACACGTTCAAAAAGAGCACCATCAAAGTCGCACTCAAGGCGCCGGCGCCCAGCACCTGCAGCCACAAGGGAAAAGTCGGCGTGCGCTCGTCGACGTCGCAGAGCCGGTCCTCCAGCTGGTCCAGGTCGATCCGGCCGTCGGCGAATTCGCGCGAAAGCTCGTTGAACCGGTCGACCAATTCCAGGTTGATCGACCGCTTTTTAACCGACTCAAGCTCGGTCACCGTACTATTGGTCCCGTCGTCTAGGGACACGAAGATCCCGGTCGGCATGCCAAAAACGTTGACCTCCTTGATGCCGGCGTTTACCGCAATCCGCCGCATCGTGTCTTCAACCCGGTACATTTCACTCCCGCCGATCAGCATCAGCCGGCCCGCCTTCAGGCAGGTATGAACCACTCTCTTGGTGTAGGCATCTGTACTCATAATTTTTACCAAATGAAAAAACTTACATCGTTTCTAAGTCAACGACCTTGTCCACCCAGTCGCCTTGGAAAAAGTCTCGCTCGTGGCTAACGACGATAATGCCGCCCGGAAAAGCCATGATGGCCTTACGCAAACTGTCCTTGGTTTCGTTGTCCAGGTGGTTGGTCGGTTCGTCCAAAAAGAGGAGATTGGCCGGCTCAAACTGCATCTTGGCCAGCTTAACCTTTTCCTGCTCGCCCCCGGACAATTCTTTTAGCGGGCTCATCACTAATTGGGCGGTCAGCCCCATCCGGGCCAGGGCCTGGCGGAGCTCTTTGGGCTTAACCTGCTCAAACTCGCTGGCCAAATACTGCAGAGGCGTCATGTTCTGGTTGGGCCAGGTCAGGTCCTGCTTAAAGTAGGCTAATTTGACCGTTGGCGACATTTCAAAGCCGCCATAAACCGGGTCCAATGCCCCTAGCAAAGTTTTCAAAAGCGTCGTCTTCCCGATCCCGTTGAAACCGGTGATGGCGACCTTTTCCCCATTGGCCACGCTGAAGTTAAAAGCCGTCTTGACCAAGGCTTGACCGCCGTAGCCGATGACCAGGTCCTGGGTCTGCAAAAGCAAATTAGAAGCCGTCGCCACATAAGGGAAGGTGAAGTTGGCCTTTTTCCCCTTGGTTGGCGGCGTCAAGACCTCTAGCTTGTCCAGCTGCTTTTGCCGAGAACGCGCACTTTTGGCCCGGGTACCAGCCTTATTTTTCCGGATATAGGCCTCGGTCTTGGCAATCTTGCGCTGCTGGTTGGCGTAGGCCTTGAGGTAAGTGACCCGGTTGGCCTCCTTTTGCCGCAGGGCCTGCTTCAAGGTCCCAGTGTAGCGAGTGATGGTGCCAAAATCGATGTCGATCACGCAGTTGGTGATCCGGCCCAAGAAGTCGTAGTCGTGGCTGACCACGATGAAGGCGCCGGCAAAAGCGTTCAGGTAGTCGACCAGCCAGTCAATGTGGCCCACGTCCAGGTAGTTGGTCGGTTCGTCCAAAACCAGGACGTCCGGCTTTTCCAGTAGCAGCTTGGCCAAAATCAGCTTGGACCGCTGGCCGCCAGACAGCTCGCTCACATCTTGGTCCAGGCGGGCAAAGCCGAGCCCGCGCGCCACTTGGTCGATTTCCGTGTCCAGGTCGTAAAAATTGTGCTCCTCTAAGTCGGTCTGGAGGGCCCCGGCCTTGGCCAGCAGCTTGTCGTCGCCGCTTTCGCCGTAATCGACGTAAAGTTGGTTTAGCCTTTTTTCTTCCTCATAGAGCCCCGCAAAGGCCGTTTGCAAAAAGCCGCGCAAAGTCAAGCCCGGCGTTAACTTGGCGTACTGGTCTAAGTAGCCCACCGTGACCTTGTTTTGCCACTTGACGCTTCCGCCATCGGGCAGGATTTCCCCGGTCAAAATCTTGATCAGGGTCGACTTGCCGACCCCATTTTGCCCAGTGACCCCCATGTGGTCTTCTTTATTTAAGACGAAATTGGCATCCTCGTACAGGGTCTTGTCGCCAAAGCCCTGACCTAAGCCTTCAACAGTTAGTAAACTCACAGTGCACTCCTATAAGTGGAAATTCTCGGCCTGATCGCGTTCCCGGTCGTATTTTTTCAAGATCTTGAGGATTTTTGGCCAAAAATAGCGCGGCGCCGTCAAGTGCAGGCGGTCGTCAGCCACCCGGAAGTAACTGGGCGACATGTTGGTCAATTTGGACAAAAATTCCTCGTCCAGGTGGTACTTGTCGGCAATCCGCTCGATTTCGGCGATCGCGTATTCCGTGTAGGAGGTGCTGGCAAAAACCAGAACCGCACCGATCACGCCCCAGATGGCGGACAGGCCGGTGGTCATGGCAAAGGAGTGCCGGCAGATGTAGAACATGGCGATAAAGGTTAAGAAGCCGGAAAAGGCTCCGTAGAGATAAGGGTAGTACTTTTTCAAAATTTTTCCCTCCTTAAATTTATACATTTATCTTAGCTTATTTAGCCGCAAAAAACAGGCCCGAACAGAAAAAACTAGGGCGCGGGGCCCTAGTTTACCAGCCGCTGTGCGGCGTGAGTGAATTCTCATTGTAGATGGTGTAAGTGGTGATCACGCTGGACGAGGTAAAGTCAACTCCGTTGTAAGTCTCATTCAGGGTGTTCTGGCGCGTCTCCTGGTTGGACAGGGTCTGGGTTGCCAGGCCCAGATTTTTCCGCAGCTTGTTGGACCACTTCTGGAGTTCCTTGGTAGAGGCGATCTGGAAGCTGGTCCCGTCGATCGTGGCGTCGTGTCCCTGGATGTAGCCGCTTTGGATGTTGGCCGCCGCTGCCCGGTAGTTGAGGGCTAGGCTGGTCATGTCGCCGAAGGTCAGGTTGGTCTTGACGTATTTGGCAAAAACCTTCAGCAGCTTTTGGTAGTTGGCCACGCCATTGACACTGAGGGCCTTTTTGACCACGGCTTGGATGATCTGCCGCTGGCGCATCTGCCGGCCATAGTCACCCTTGGGGTCGTCATACCGCATCCGGGCGTAGGCAATGGCGTGGCGGCCGTTTAAGTGCTGCCAGCCCTTTTTAAAGGTGCACCAGTCATAGGTAAAGTTAAAAGGCACCTTGACGTCCACCCCGCCAAGAGCGTTGACCAGGCTCTTCAGAGCCTTCATATTGACTTCGACATAATAGTTAATTGGCACATTGAGCATGGTGGAAATCGTCTTGACCGACCCGCTGCTGCCGCCAAACTGGTAGGCGGAGTTGGCCTTGAACATGAAGTAGCTGGTGCTGGAGCTTTCGCCCAGAATCTCGGTCAGGGTGTCCCGGGGAATCGAGGTCATGGTGGTCTTTTTGGTCGTCGGGTTAACGGTGACCAAGATGATGGTGTCGGAATTCCCCTGGTCATGGCGCCCCTCCATCCCCTGGTCCACGCCCAAAATCAGCAAGGAAATCGGCTTTTTAGCCGCGATCTGGAGGCTGGTCGCCGTGTTGCCGGTCTTGTTCATGCTATTGGCGGCGGAATTGATGGCAAAGTAGGCATGGGTCGCCCACACGCCTGCCGCCACTAAGGCAAAGCAGATGACGAAGAAGATCGCCGCTGGGCCCTTTTTCATTTTTTTTCTCGCAGGCTTGCGGCTGACCAGGGTCACGTTGCGCAAAAGTTTCTGCTGTTTTCTCTTGTTCCTTCCTTGATCCATGCCCCTAGTCCTTCCTTGAAATGTCTTGTAATATTTTCTCATTAAAAAGCAACATAATAAAGGAAAAAGGATAAAATTTTAAGCTATCTTATTTTTTGGCAAAAAAGCTTCGAAGATAGTAGAATACTAGTATTCAGTTAAGAACCAAAAAAGAGGTAACAACATGGAGATTCCATTACGCGGACAGGTGCCAGAAAGCGAAACCTGGGACTTGAGCCGGATTTTTAAGAGCGTCAGTGACTGGCAGGCTGCTTGCGACCAACTGGACCAGGAAGTGGAGCAAGTGGGCGATTTAGAAGCTGACTTTACGGCCAGCGGCCGCCAGCTCTACAAGAATTTGACGCAGATTTTTGACCTAGACCGGCGGGTATCCAAGGTCTACGCCTATGCGGGGCTGGCTAGCGACGTCGACACCAGCGACAAGTTCTTGCTCGGGGTCAGCGCCAAGGCCCAGCAGCTGGCCGCCAGCTACCAGGCCAGCGTATCCTTTATCTCCCCGGCGCTGCTAGCCTTAGGGGAAGAAAAGCTGGAAGCTTTTTATCAAGAAGAGCCGCGGCTGGAAAATTA
This sequence comes from Lactobacillus equicursoris DSM 19284 = JCM 14600 = CIP 110162, assembly GCF_001434815.1. Lineage (GTDB taxonomy): Bacteria > Bacillota > Bacilli > Lactobacillales > Lactobacillaceae > Lactobacillus > Lactobacillus equicursoris. Next base: position 43,115 of record NZ_AZDU01000007.1, on the reverse strand, counting down.
CCGCCACTATCTGGACCAGATCATGCGTAAGGCCGACCACGTCTTGCCAGCTGAGGAAGAGCGGTTGGTGTCTTTGGCAGGGGATGCCCTGGGCGCGTCCAGCAACACTTTTAACGTTTTGAACAATTCGGACCTGGAATTTCCCTTTGTCGAAGATGAAGATGGGGACACGGTGCAATTGACCGAGACCCGCTACGACCTCTTGATCCAGTCAACCGACCGGGACCTGCGGATGGACGCCTTTGAGGCGCTCTACTCTAGCTACGAGCAGTTTGAGTCGACCTTTGCTTCGACCTTGGCCGGGAACGTCAAGGCCGACAACTACCGGGCCCTGGTCCACGACTACCCCAACGCCCTGGTGGCAGCGCTAGACGAAAATGCCATTCCCGTCTCCGTTTACGAGCAGCTGGTCGGGACCGTCCACCAGCACCTGGACTTGCTCCACCGCTACGTGGACCTGCGGGCGCGGCTGCTTGGTTTAACGGAGCCTGAGGACGAATTTGGTATGTGGGACATGTACGTGCAGCTTACGGGGACTCCAAGCTTGTCCTACAGCTTTGCCGATGCGAAAAAAGAGGCCCGCGCGGCGCTGGCGCCGCTGGGGCCGGACTACTTGAGGCATCTTGATTACCTTTTTAACAATCGAGTAATCGACTACGTGCCGAACATGCACAAGCAAGGCGGGGCTTACTCGGGCGGGTCATACGATACGGATGCCTACGAGCTTTTGAATTGGCAAGGCGACCTGGACTCGCTCTACACCCTGATTCACGAAAGCGGCCACTCGGTCCATAGCATGTACACGCGCGAAAACCAGCCTTACGTGTACGGGGACTATCCAATTTTTACCGCAGAAATTGCCTCCACAACCAACGAGAATCTGCTGACCAACTACTTTTTAGACAAGGTTACCGATAAAAAGACCCGGGCCTTCCTCTTGAACTACTACCTGAACTCCTTCAAGGGGACGGTCTACCGGCAGACGCAGTTCGCGGAATTCGAGTGGTTTATCCACAAGAGCGACCAAGAGGGGCAGCCTTTGACGGGCGATTACCTGTCAAACTACTATGACGACTTAAACCGCGCCTACTACGGACCACGGATCGAGACGGGAAGCGAGATCCGGCTGGAATGGGCGCGGATCCCGCACTTCTACTACGACTTCTACGTGTACCAGTACGCGACGGGCTTCGCGGCTGCCACGGCCCTGGCCAATAAGATCAGCTACGGGACAGTAGAGGATAAGGAGAACTACCTGAACTTCTTGAAGTCGGGGTCCAGCTGCTATCCAATCGCCACCATGCAAAAAGCCGGCGTGGACATGACCAAGCCGGATTATTTGGAAGATGCCTTTAAGATCTTTGAAGAGCGCCTGGATGAGTTCGAAAAATTGATGACTGAGCTTTAGTTAGGTACGGAAGTGCCCCCGTGAGGGGGTGCTTCCTTTTTGTTTTTGGGTTGCGGTGTGCGGGGCGTTGGGGGACGTCGGGGGCGTCGCCCCCGGTTTGACTCAACCGGTGTGGATTTTGCCATTTTTCGCCCCCAAGTTGACTCAACCGAGCTCGTTTTTCCCGTTTTTTGCCCCCGGTTTGACTCAACCGAGCTCGTTTTTCCCGTTTTTCGCCCCCAAGTTGACTCAACCGGGCTACTTTTTCCCGTTTTTCGCCCCCAAGTTGACTCAACCGAGCTACTTTTTCCCGTTTTTTGCCCCCAAGTTGACTCAACCGGGCTACTTTTTCCTGTTTTTCGCCCCCAAGTTGACTCAACCAAACTCGATTCTCCCGTTTTTCGCCCCCAGTTTGACTCAACCGAGCTCGGTTTTCATATTTTTCGCCCCCAAGTTGACTCAACCGAGCTCGTTTTTCCCGTTTTTCGCCCCCAAGTTGACTCAGCCGAGCTACTTTTTCCCGTTTTTCGCCCCCAAGTTGACTCAACCGAGCTCGTTTTTCCTATTTTTCGCCCCCGGTTTGACTCAACCAAACTTGGTTGACATACTTCGGGGGCAATTTTTGACAAAAAACACACCGGTTGACATACTTTGGGGGCGATTTTGACCAAAATCCACACCGGTTGACATACTTTGGGGGCAATTTTTATCAAAATCTAGACCGGTTGACATACTTTGGGGGCGATTTTGACCAAAATCCACACCGGTTGACATACTTTGGGGGCGATTTTGACCAAAATCCAGACTGGTTGACATACTTTGGGGGCGATTTTTATCAAAATCCACACCGGTTGACATACTTTGGGGGCGATTTTGACCAAAATCCACACCGGTTGACATACTTTGGGGGCGATTTCGACCAAAAATCGGACCGGTTGACATACTTTGGGGGCAATTTTTACTAAAATTCACACCGGTTGACATACTTTGGGGGCAATTTTTATCAAAATCTAGACCGGTTGACATACTTTGGGGGCGATTTTGACCAAAATCCACACCGGTTGACATACTTTGGGGGCGATTTTGACCAAAATCCAGACTGGTTGACATACTTTGGGGGCGATTTTTATCAAAATCCACACCGGTTGACATACTTTGGGGGCGATTTTGACCAAAATCCAGACTGGTTGACATACTTTGGGGGCGATTTTGACCAAAAATCGGACCGGTTGATATACTTTGGGGACAATTTTGACCAAAATCCAGACCAGTTGACATACTTTGGGGGCCACCCCATGCCTACACTCACATCAGCTAAAGTCATCCTTCTCGCCTTTTTTTCTCACTCACACACTTAATATCCTTTAAAAAAGTCGCGCGCCCATCTTTAGTTTAAAAAATAAGCACCCCCAAGCCCATCAAGGGCCTGGGGGTGCAGCGGTTTAAAAAATTACAGATTTACAAAACCATCCTCTTAGTGGTGGGATGCACCAGAAACAGCATCAGTGCCGTCTTTCTTAATTTGGTTCACAGCAGTTACCGGGTAAGGCTTGCGAACGCGTGGGTCCGTGCTGGATGGACGGGTGTCGCCTGCGTATTCAAAGTGGGTCAAGCGCGCGTGCTTAACGTCTTCGATGGTCTTGCAGCCAGTCAGTTGCATGTCGATCTTCAATTCGTCGTTCAACTCGTTAATTACGGAAGCAACCCCGTGAGGGCCACCCAAGGCCAAGCCGTAAAGGTAAGGACGGCCAATGCCAACCAGGTCAGCGCCAAGGGCCAAGGCCTTGAAGATGTGGGAACCGCGGCGAACGCCACCGTCGAAGATGACTGGTACGCGGCCGTTTACCGCCTTCACAACTTCTGGCAAAACGTCGATGGTTGCTGGTGCACCGTCGATTTCCCGGCCACCGTGGTTAGTAACGTATACGCCGTCGGCACCAGCAGTCAAGGCGACTTCAACGTCTTCAGCGCAGTTGATCCCCTTGACGATGACTGGCAAGCCGGACATTTCCTTGATCCGCTTGATGTCGTCTGGACCGATGTTTTGCGCACTTGAAGCGTACATTTGGGCAACAGTTTGACCTTCACCCTTGGCACCTTGGAAACGAGTGAAGAAGTCAAGTGGTACTGGGAAAGCGAAGTCAGTCCGCAAGTTAGCTTCCCGGTAGCCTGATACCAAGGCATCAACCGTCAGCAGGATTGCCTTGTAGCCAGCAGCCTTGATAGCATCAAAGACCATTTGGTTGAAGTCCCAATTCTTTGACAGGTAAAGCTGGAACATCCGCGGTGCGTCTGGAGCAGCTGCTGCAATTTCTTCAACTGGCTTGTTGCCATAAGTTGAGGAGCTGAACATAGCGCCGGCTAGAGCAGCACCCTTTTGAGTAGCAACTTCGGCATCAGCGTGGGAAATCCCATGGCAGGCAATTGGGGAAATCATGATTGGGGTTTTCAGCTTCATCCCCATGAATTCCGTTTCCGTTGATGGGTTGTCCATCCCCGTCAAGGAGCGAGGCACGATTTGGTAGTGGTTGTAGGCGTTGGTATTGTTTCTCCAAGTCCATTCGTATTCTGAACCAGAAGCAACGTAGTAGTAGGCGCCTTCTGGCATGACTTCCTTGGCTCTTTCTTCCAATTCGTCAACGTTAACAAACTTTAAATCTTCATCTGCTTCGCTTTGTGGGAAGCCCTTAATGTAACGAGTCATTCGCTTTTTCTCCTAATCATTTAAAAATTACTATCAATTACTTATTACTCACAAGATTTATCATAGCATTTAATCGCTATCAAAGTAGCACTTTTTTCTAGGACTTTTTTAATTTTTCAAAAAATCTTCCCGTTAAAAATGCAAGTTGCCAGTTGCCAGACCGACTGCGTACAAGAAGACGCAGATGATCACGGTGTAGATCCCGCACCACTTGAAGGCGCGCTTGAGGATTTCCCCTTCACTGCCTTCTTGGCCGATGGCCGTACTTGCGACCGCGATGGATTGCGGGGAGATCATCTTCCCGGCCGTGGCGCCGACCATGTTGTTGGCAACGACCCAGGTCTTGTTCACGCCCAGGGTTTGGGCGGCTGAGTATTGCAACTTAGCAAAGAGGATGTTGGAACTGGTGTCTGAACCAGTGACAAAAGTTCCAAGAGCCCCGATCACTGGTGCAATCAGCGGGTATACTGGACCCATCAATTTAACCAGAGCAACAGCGATAGCACTGGTCATGCCGGCATAGCCCATGACCTTGGCCAGGGCCACGATTGAAGCGATGGTGACGGCCGTCTTGCCGATCCCCTTGATCACGTCACCCAAGACGCCGAAGATTTCGCCAACCTTCATGCCTTGGATCAAGGCCCCGATAAAGGTGGCAACCAGGATCAAGGTACCAGGTGAAGACAGCCAGTTGAGGGAGAACTGACCAGCATTTTTACCAGTGTAGATCTGGAACTTGATGGTGGCTGAGTTCAAAGCCTGGTTGATGGCTGGGAAGAGTGAGGAAGCAGCCAGCACAAAGACGAAGACCAAGATAAATGGTGCGCAGGCTTGAAGGAGCTCGCCGGCCGTGTGCTTAGGTACCTCTTCTGACGCTACGGCGTATGTTGGGTCATCCTTGTGCTTTTTAGCCAGAAGAGCCGTAACCAGGATGCAGACGATGGCGCCGGCGATAGCTGGCAGTTCGGCGCCGACATACTTGGAAACCAAGACCTGCGGCAAGGCAAAGGCCAGACCGGACATGAAGGTGATGAAGCCCACGCCCTTGATGGCCTTAACGCCGCCAGTCAGCCCCACCAAGATGTAAGGGATGACCAGGATCAAGACGCTCAGCTGGAGGGAGACGATAAAGGCGGTGTGCATCACGTCCAGGCCGGCGGTTTGCGCCAGGGTGATGACTGGCAGGCCGACTGCCCCGAAAGCCGTTGGGGTGGTGTTGGCCACCAAGCAGATCACGGCCGCTTCGATGGGATTAATGCCAAAAGTCATCAGGATCGAAGCCGGGATGGCCACGGCCGTCCCAAAGCCAGCAATCGCTTCGAGGAATCCCCCAAAGCCCCAGGCAATCAGCAATACCAAGATCCGTTTGTCAGTCGTCAGGCTGCAGAGCATGTCTTGGATTTTTTGCATGGCACCGGATTTAAAGGTCACCTTGGAAGTGAACATGGCAGCCACGATGATGTAGACGATTGGGAAGATCCCACCGACGATCCCTTCTAAGGCCCCGGTGGCCGTGTCCAAAACTGGCAATTTAAAGGCAAAAATTGCCAAAAGCATGGCCAAGAGCAAGGCGATAATCCCGGCGCGAGCTGCCGGCATTTTCAAGGCGGTTAAAGAGACCACCAGCCAGACGATCGGGATTAAGGCAAAGATAAAGTTAACCCACATACTAAAACTCCATTCTTACGGTTAAAAATATTCTTCTATAAATATTTTTTAGCCTAAAATTTGTCATTTATTTCTTCACGCTTTTTATTATACATGAAAGCGCTTAATTTGTCATGTGAATTTTTAGATTTTTTCCCGTCCTACCGCCCTTTAAAAAGCACTTTTTTTCACAAAGTCTGTCTATCCAATGAAAGAAGCAAAGAAAAAAGCCCACGGCTGTGGGCTTTTGTTCAATATTCACAAATGTCATTTGTAACAAATTGTGCAAAAAACACTAAAACTTTTTCTATTATTTAAGTATTATCGATTAGCTTTTTATCAAAAAAGCCAGCCTAAACCCGCTTGCGGCGGGAATGGGTGAAGTAGACCGACAGGTAGGCCCCCACTTCAATAATAGAGATGAAGAAGGTGACCGGCCAGTTGGTGATGTAACCCAGGCACAGGCCAATCCACACCCCGGCCAGAGCCAGGCCGACCGACCAGGCGATCATGGACGGGATGGACTTGCCCAGGTACTTGGCCGTGGACGGCGGCATGGTCAACAAAACAAAGACCAGCATGGAGCCGACCACCTGAGAGCCAATAGATACCGCCATGGCCAAAGCGACTAGGAACAAGACGCCAACTAGGCCCGTATTTAAGTGGTGGGCCACGGCCCCGATGTGGTCAAAGGAGTCGTAGTTGATCGGTCTTTGAATGGCCAGGATGAGGATCAAGACAATGATGGACAGGCCCACCAGCTGGTAGACGCTAGAGCGCGACACCCCGATAATGGAGCCAAACAAAATGTTAGTCGCGTAGCTGCTGGCTGAGCTGGACAGAGACAAAAAGAGGATGCCCAGGCCGACAAAGAGGGCCGAAATGGCGGAAATGGACGATTCCTTTTGCTCAGTCCGCATGGACAATTCCCCCACCCCAATGGAGCCTAAAAGGGCAAAAATCAGCATCCCCGTTAAAGGCTTGAGGCCCATCAAGACGGCGAAGGCCGCCCCAGCAAAGCCGATTTCCGACAAGGTGTGGGCCAAAAAGCTAAAGTTGCGGGCAACGACGTAGACCCCCACCACCCCGCAGGTGATGGCGATGAAAGTCGCAGCCCAAAAGGCATTGCGCATAAATTCATAAGCAAACATCAGTTGAACCTCTCCTTAAAATCTGCCATCTTCCCCTGCTGGACCGTGCCGCCGCTCAGGTACAAGTAATCCTTCATGTAGCGCTTGGCCAGGGCCAGGTCGTGGGTCACGAACAAAACCGTCATCTTGTGCTCTTCATTTAAGTGGGCAATCAGGTTCATCAGCTCTTCTTTAGCCTTAGGGTCCAAGCTGGCCGTGGCTTCGTCTAAGATGATGAAGTTGGGCTGATCAAGCAGGGCCTGGGCCAGGTAGGCCCGCTGCTTTTGCCCGCCGCTGGCCTCCCCCATCCGGATGTCAGCCAAGCCCTTCAGGTAGGTTTCCTGCAGGATGTGGTTCACCTGGTCCTTAACTTTTTGACTCTTGAAAAAAGGCGTGTTCAGCTCAATAAAAGACCGGATGGACAAGGGATAGTCGGGGTCGATGTTGCGGAACTGCGGCACGTAGCCGACCTTGACGTCGTCAGCCAGGTCATAGTAGCCCTTGGTCGGCGTCAGCATCCCCATCAAGATCCGGACCAGGGTGGTCTTGCCTGCCCCGTTGGGGCCGAGCAGCGCCGTCATGGAGCCCTGTTCCAGGCTGAAGTTCAGCTTATTAAAAATCTCCTGGTCGCCAAATTTCATGCTTAAGTCGACCACTTGCAAAGCTTTGCTCATAGCTTCTCCTATCTACTTAACAAATCCAGCATCTTGTCTTGGACGGCACTTTCGTCGCTAGACCCAATCAGGTGATTGGCGGCGCGCTTGGCTTCAGGCAAAGCCGTCGCTGTTGCGTAGCTGGTGCCGGCATATTCCAGCATGGCCACGTCGTTGCCGCCGTCGCCAAAGGCCACCATTTCGCTTCGCTTGATGTCATAGCGCTGGCCGAGCAGCTTCAGCCCAACCGCCTTGTTCATCCCTTCCCTGCTGATGTCAACGGCAGCGTTAGACCCAGCCACCATGTCCAGGTTCGGGTACTTTTGCTTGAGCAGGCGGGCCATGTCGCTGGCCTTGCCGACCTCAGTTGAAATGGTGAACTTGAAGATACGGTCGTTCACTTCGCTGTAGTCATCCACCACCGTCATTTTTTCGTAAAAAAGGTGCAGGTGCTTGATAAAGTCTTCCCCATACCGCTTCAGGGTGTAGGCGCTGTTGACCCCGGCCAAAACGGTCTTTTGGTCATCGTATTCTTTTTTGATCTGCCAGATGGTGTCTAATTCTTCTTGGTTCAGGTCAATGATGTTCAGGATTTCCCGGCCCTTTAAGACGTAGGCCCCATTTTCCGCCACAAAGTAGAGCTGGTTCAGGTATTCCTTAGGAAAGCGGGTCAGCAGGTTTTCGTACTGGTTGCCGCTGGCGATCACGAATTTGACGCCTTGTTCCTTAGCCAGTTTCATGATCTGCTCGAACTTTTCGTGGTCGTATTCTTTTTTAGAATTCAGCCAAGTCCCGTCCATGTCAGTTGCCATTAATTTAATCATATTTTTCGTTTCTTTCTAAGTTAGTTCTGGGTTATTTTTCACTTACAAATCGTCAGCAAATTCGTAAGATTTGAGTGTAACAAATTTTTCTCAACAAGTCTAGTTTATCATTTTTAAGCACGAAAAAAGCGAAGACTGCTTAGTCTCCGCTGATTCCGGTTATTGTTGTTAGTGTAGTTAAAAATTAATTACTTGTTTTCTGAAACTGGCTTTTTCCAGAAGCCCAAGATCAAGGCAGCGACGATTGAGCCGGCTGCTACGGCTAAGAAGTAGCCAAGTGGGTTGGAAGCCAGGGCGATAACCCAGAAACCACCGTGAGGGGCTGGAACGCCAACGTGCAGGAGACCTACCAAGAAGCCGCCGACAGCACTACCGATGATTGAGGAAGTGATGACGCGCAGTGGGTCAGCACTGGCAAATGGGATGGCACCTTCAGTGATGAAGGAGAAGCCCAAGATCCAGTTGGAAACGCCGGCGCGGCGTTCGTCTTCAGTAAACTTGTTCTTGAAGAAGGTAGTAGCGATGGCAGTTGCAAATGGGGCAACCATCCCGCCGACCATAACGGCAGCCATCAAGATAGCGGCAGTCTTAGAGTTAGGGTCGTTAGCAAAAGCACCAGAAGCGAAGACGTAAGCAGCCTTGTTGAAAGGACCACCCATGTCGATACTCATCATGCCGGCCAAGATCGTGGTCAACAGTACCAGGTTGCCAGTACCCATGCCGTTCAAGAAGGCAGTGATTACAGCGTTCAAGGCACCAAAGATTGGGTTGACGATGTAGTACATGATGAGCGCTACAAGCAGCAAGCCAAAGATTGGGTAAAGCAGCATTGGCTTCATCCCTTCAACGCTCTTAGGCAAGTTAGCAAACAGCTTCTTCAGGCCCAAGATCAGGTAACCAGCGATGAAACCGATGGCGATCCCGCCTAAGAACCCAGCTGGGGAAGCAGCCTTGACGTTAACGTTAACAGCATAGCTGCCGCCCAGAGATGAGTTGGTGATGGAGGCCATGAAACCGCCGACGAAACCAGGCATCAAGGCTGGCAGGTCACCGATTGATTCAGCGATGTAGCCGGCCAAAACTGGAACCATGAAGGCGAAGGCCAAGTTACCAGCACTGTTCAAGAAGATGAAGGCTGGGCTCTTCGCACCGCCCATGTATTGTTCAACCAGGAAGGAGATGGCCATCAAGATACCACCACCGATAACGAATGGCAACATGTGAGAGATACCACTCATCAGGTGCCGGTAGATGGTTGACCAAACGCTGCCGTCGCTTGAAGCAGTTTCGGTTTGTTCACCAGCTTCTGCGTGGTAAACGCTGCCCTTGCCGGACAAGATGTCGTCAATCAATTGGTCTGGCTTGTTGATCCCGTCAACAACTGGGTGCTTTACCAGTTCCTTGCCGTCGAAGCGGGCCATCTTAACTTGCTTGTCAGAAGCAATGACAACGCCGACAGCACGCTTGATTTCGTCAGGAGTCAATTCGTGCTTAACGCCTTCAGAACCGTTGGTTTCGATTCTCACTTCAACGCCGCGCTTTTCACCGGCCTTGATCAGGGCTTCTTCAGCCATGTAAGTGTGGGCAATCCCGTTGATGCAGGCAGTAACGCCGACGATCAATGGCTTTTCGCTGTCGTCAGCCTTAGCTGCTTCAGCCTTCTTGGCTGCTTGCTTGGCTTCACGTTCAGCGTCTTCCTTGTCCTTAGCAGCTTCAGCTTCGGTGAAGAGGTCAATGACTTCTTCAGGCTTAGTAGCACCCTTCAGCTTGGCAACCAGGTCAGGGTTGATCAAGAGACTGCTCAATTTTGCCAAGGCTTGCAAGTGGGTGTTGTCAGCGCCGGCAGGAGCAGCGATCATGAAGAAGAGGTGGACTGGTTGACCATCGAGTGAGTCGTAGTCAATCCCCTTTTCACTTTTGGCAAAAAGCACTCTAGCCTTGTTGATGTATTCGTTTCTAGCGTGTGGCATCGCGATGCCTTCGCCGATACCAGTAGTGCCTTCCTTTTCTCTAGCCCAGATTGATTCAACAAACTTTTCCTTGTTGTTGACAATGCCGGTTGCGACTTCTAGGTCAGCCATTTCGTTAATGGCTTCTTCCTTGGTAGTGGCCTTCAAATCCATAATCATGGATTCAGGGCTCAAAATATCCTTAATCCGCATTAGCTTTTCCTCTCACTCTTTACTTTATTCAACAGTGTCAATCTTAATTTGTGGCAAAACCGCGTCGATTTGGCTCTTAACGGCGATGTCTTCGGTGAAGGCCGTAGCCCCGCCGCAGGCACTGCCGACTCTCAAGGCTTCGGCTGGGTCATGGCTTTCAAACCAGGTTCCAACGAAGCCGGCAATCATGGAGTCGCCCGCGCCAACTGAGTTAACGGCAGTGCCCTTAGCTGCGTTTGCGTGGTAGACATGGTCCTTGGTTACCAGGTAAGCCCCTTCGCCGGCCATGGAGATCATCACGTTTTGGGCGCCCTTTTCCAGAAGCTTTTTAGCAGCTTCCAGCATATCGGCAGTCGTGTTAAAGCTGGTGCCAAACAAGTCGGCCAATTCGTGGTGGTTAGGCTTGATTACCAGTGGATTAAACTTCAGAGTTCTGAGCAGGGCTTCGCCAGTGGTGTCAACAACGAATTCTGCGCCCTTTTCCCGGATTACTGGAAGCAGGCTTTCGTAGAAGTCAGTTGGCAGGCTTGGTGCCAAGCTGCCGCTTAAGACAACCACGTCGCCTTCCTTTAAGTCGTCCAGACGAGCCTTGAAGGCAGCAACTTCTTGATCGGTGATGTCAGGACCGGCAGCGTTGATTTCCGTTTCTTCTTGAGCGTGGATCTTCACGTTCACGCGGGTGTCGTCGCTGATTCTGACGAAGTCGCTGTTGATCTTTTTAACATTCAATTGGCGAATGAGTTCTTCGCCGGTGAAGCCACCGACAAAGCCCCAGGCAGTGTTGTCAACTCCCAGCTGGTTCAAGATTTGGGAAACGTTGATCCCCTTGCCCCCAGCTAAGAATTGCGTATCATTTGACCGATTGGTTTCCCCATCCTTAACTTCTGGCAATTGCAAAACATAGTCAAGGGCTGGGTTAACAGTCACGGTATAAATCATTATTCAGCCTCCTCAAGTTGAATATTTACTGGTAAATATTGCCGATCTTCCTTTTTTAGCTTGGAAATCAGGGTGACCTCTTCGCTTTTAGCAAATTCGGCAAAGGTTACTTCGTTGATCTTGCTGCGATCCAGCAAAACGAAGGCGTGCTGGCTCTGGGCGATGGCCGTCTTCTTCACTTCGGCCTCTTCCGTGTCGGGCGTAGTCAGGGAGCCTTGTTGGCTCAAGGCATTAGCCCCGATGAAGGCTGAATTGAAGTTCAGCTGCTTCAGCTTGGCCACCGTGGTTACGCCGACGGTCGCGTGGGTCTCTTCCTTGACCCGGCCCCCCAGCATGCAGGTGGAAATGCCTGCGTCCGTGAGCGCCAGCGCCGTGTCCATGCCGTTCGTCACGACGTGGAGGTCCGGAATCTTGGCTAAGAAGGGCACCATTTCGTAAATGGTCGTCCCCGCGTCTAGAAAAAGGTAGTCGTGGGGGCGGACCTTGCTGGCGGCCTTCTTGGCGATGGCTTCCTTGTCGGCGTGGTTCATGGTAAAGCGAATTTTCTGCGCCACGTCCTGGCCAAAAGTCTGGATGCTTCTAGCCCCGCCGTGGACCCGCTTGAGCCGGCCTTGGTCTTCCATTTCGCTTAGATCGCGTCTAATCGTCGATTCAGATGATGACGTCAGTTGGCAAAGTTCTGCTACCCGGCAGATTTGATGTTCGTCAACATAGCGGGCAATTAGTTGTTGTCTTTCTTCCGTCAGCATCTTCGTCTCACCTCGTATAATATTGTAAAGGCTTTCTCAGTCAAAAGCAATCAAAAACAGTCAAATTTGTGCATGAAATTCTGTGAAATTAGAATTTAATCTTTTCAGGCGATGGGAAGGGGTTTAGTTGGGTGCCACGCTTGGTTTTATTAGCTTTTTATGGGGGATTTGTTTCGCTTTTTAAGTAGGTGGTGCGGGGTGGTTGGCTGGTGTGGCTCGGCCGTGATTGTTTTTGACTGATTTGGATGGACGCGGTGACCGCTTTCATAGAAGTGTGTGCTGTCGGGAGCTTGTTAGGTATGGATCTGGTGTAGGGCATCGTTGCAATGTTGGTGCGGGACACATGAACTTACCCAACCGGACTGCTTTTTCTAAAATTTCGCCCCCAAGTTGACTCAACCGGACTGCTTTTTCCAGGAATTTCGCCCCCAAATTGATTCAACCGGACCACTTTTGCCGAAATTTCGCCCCCGAGTTGACTCAACCGGACTACTTTTTCTTAAAATTTGACCCCGAGTTGACTCAACCGGACTACTTTTTCTTAAAATTTGCCCCCGAGTTGACCCAACCGGACCACTTTTGCCAGAATTCCGCCCCCGAATTGACTCAACCGGACTACTTTTTCCGAAATTTCGCCCCCGAGTTGACTCAACCGGACTACTTTTTCTAAAAATTTGCCCCCGAGTTGACTCAACCGGACTACTTTTTACGAAATTTCGCCCCCAAGTTGACTCAACCGGACTACTTTTTCTGAAATTTCGCCCCCAAGTTGACTCAACCGGACTACTTTTTCTTAAAATTTGACCCCGAGTTGACTCAACCGGACTACTTTTTACGAAATTTCGCCCCCGAGTTGACTCAACCGGACTACTTTTTACGAAATTTCGCCCCCGAATTGACTCAACCGGACCACTTTTGCCAGAATTCCGCCCCCAAGTTGACTCAACCAAACCTGGTTGACATACTTTGGGGGCGAATTTCACCAAAATCCAGAACGGTTGACATACTTCGGGGGCAAATTTCACCAAAATCCAGACCGGTTAACATACTTTGGGGGCAAATTTCACCAAAATCCAGACCGGTTAACATACTTTGGGGGCGAATTTCACCGAAATCCAGACCGGTTGACATACTTTGGGGGCGAATTTCACCGAAATCCAGACAGGTTGACATACTTTGGGGGCGAATTTCACCGAAATCCAGACAGGTTGACATACTTCGGGGGCAAATTTCACTGAAATCCAGCGCGGTTGACATACTTTGGGGGCGAAATCCGCCTAAAATCAGACCGGTTGACATACTTCGGGGGCGAATTTCGACAAAATCCAGACCGGTTGACATACTTTGGGGGCGAATTTCACCGAAATCCAGACCGGTTAACATACTTTGGGGGCGAATTTCACCAAAATCCAGACCGGTTGACATACTTTGGGGGCGAATCCAGCCTAAATCTAGCGCGGTTGACATACTTTGGGGGCGAATCCGGCCACGCGCCACGCAACCCACACACACCGGCTGCGCAGCGACGCAACGCCGACCGCACCAACACCGCCACACACGCATCAAAAAAAGACCGAGGCAACGCCTCGGTCTTACATAACTAATCAAATAAATATTTTTGGCAAGCGGCCTTCGGGTCCGCGCCGGCGCGGATCTGCAGAGCTAGCTTAATCGTTACGTCAGCCAGGATCGACTGCGGATCAATCACGTGGTACGGGTGGTCCGGCGCTTTTTCCTGAGCCAGGGACAATTCCGTGCAGCCCAACAGCACAACGTTGCAACCGTAGTCGTCGTGCATCTTGCGCAGGATTTCATGGTAGAGGTCGCCGTCGACTTCGCCTTTTTCCTTGATGTCCCGGTAAATCAGCTCGGTCACCATCGGCTGGATCTCCGGCCCGCCGAATTCAACTTCCCGACCAGCCCGGTGGATCTCGTCTTCATACAAGTGGTCAAAAATCGACCCTTCCGTCGCAATCAAGCCGATCTTTTTTTCATCGGGATACTGGTCCACAAACTGATGCACCGCGATGCGCATCATGTGTAAAAAAGGAATATCGGTCAAAGCGGCCAAATCATCATAAAAGTAGTGGGCGGTGTTACACGGCATCACCATGAAGTCCGGCTTCAGCTGGGCTTGCCCCAAAACATCTTCTTTCAGATCGTAGAAAAAGTTAGGCTTACTGTGGTCCATGATGTAGGACGTCCGGTCCGGAACCTCAGCATCGTTGACCAAGATATAGTTCAAATAGTCCTGGTCCTTTTCGATCTTTACCCGGTGGTTGATCAGCCGGACATAGCTCTCGGTGGCAATGGTCCCCATGCCACCAATAATGCTAAAGAAATGTTTCAAAAAATATCAATCCTTACTTTTCTAATTCTTGGATCACCCGGCGGGCCACCACGATGTCGCCATCGTATGGGGTGTCAACGCCGCGGATCTTTTGGAAGGCGTCAGCGCCCTTGCCGCAAAGGAGCACCACGTCGCCAGTCTTGGCTTCTTGGATGGCTTCCTTGATCGCTTTTTCCCGGTCGAGCTCGATCACGGTCTCGCACTTGGAGTGGTCGATGCCACTGTCGATTTCTTCGGCGATGTCTTGGGCGTTTTCAAAACCAGGGTCATCCGTCGTCAAATAAGCCTTGTCGGCTTCGGCAGTCAGACTTTCGCTAAAGCCTGGCCGACGGGAAATCCCCTTGTCGCCTGGGGCGCCAACAACCACGATTACACGCGGGTTGGCAAATTCCCGGCGCATGAATTTCATCAAGGCCAGCATTGAGGCCTTGTTGTGGGCGTAGTCGACCACTACCAGACCGTGGTCCTTGGTTACAACGGTTTCCATCCGGCCTGGGATAGTCACGTGGCGGATGCCCTTAGCGCAGTTTTCGTAGTCCATGCCGGCTAAGCCTGCCCCGATGATGGCACCAGTTGCGTTAGTTTCATTAAAGTCGCCGATCATCTGCAGGGTGTATTCACCGGAAATTGGCAGCTTCCGCGCCTTGCTGGAGGCCGTAGTCAAGCTAAACTTGGTTTCCGCCAGGTCAGTTTCAATGGACTTGTAGCGGAAGTCGATTGGCTGCTTCAGGCCCGGAATTTCAAAGCCGTCTCTAGCAAACAGGTAGATGCTGTCTGGGTTGGTCGTGGTCGTTGCTGCTGCATAAACGTCGCTAAAGCGGTCGGTTTCAGCGTTGATGATGCACTTGCGGGAGTTGACCAAAAGCTGCAATTTGCAGTGGAGGTAGTCTTCAAAGTTCGGGTGCTCGTTGACGCCGATGTGGTCTGGGCTGATATTTAAGAAAAAGCCCAAGTCGTAGGTCAGACCGAAGACACGGTTCTTTTTATAAGCTTGAGAAGAAACTTCCATGACCATGTGGGTCATGCCGTTGTCGACAGCCCGGCGCATGTCCCGGAAGAGGTCCAGGGATTCTGGCGTGGTCAGGCTAGACTTAAAGGTGTCTTCTGGCGCACTCCCCAAAATATTGTTGACAGAAGAAAGGAGCGCGGTCTTGCCGCCATTTAACTGGTCCAGCATCCCCTTCAAAAAGTAAGCAGACGTGGTCTTGCCCTTGGTGCCGGTAAAGCCGACCAAGAAGAGGTCGTCTTGCGGGAAGCGGTAAAAGGCTGCTGACAAGAGAGCCATGGCCTTAGCCACGTTGCGCACAATCAAGGCGTGCATCCCCGTGCCTTCTGGGTAAGGCTGCTCAGCCACGTAGGCAATGGCGCCGTTTTCCTTGGCCATGGTCAGGTAAGTTGGCCGGAAGCCCGCACCCTTGCAGAAGAAGAGGCTGTTGTTTTGCACGTCGCGGGAGTCGTAAGAGACGGCTTCCATTCTGGTTTGGACCGTGTCTTGGATCGCGCTTGACTTAAGCAAGTGATGTTCCTTTAAGATTAAAATACAGGTATTTAATGAGATACTCATTGTTCTCCTCACTGTCAAATAGAATTCAGTTCAAATTATACCACACGCTGGCTAGCCGCGCCGTTCAGCTTGGGCGTTCTGGGCAAAAGGATGATGAAACTGGTCAGCTTCTCGTTTGATTCACAGCGAATCGTCCCGCCGTGGAGCTCGACAACGCCCTGGACGATGGACAGGCCAAGCCCCGTCCCGCCCGTCTTGGTGTTGCGGGAACTTTCGACCCGGTAGAAGCGGTCAAAAATCTTCCGCAGCTTATCTTGCGGGATCGGCTCACCATTATTTTCCACCCGCAGCTCAACCTGCTTTTTGTTGATCAGGTTGGCTACGAGGTTGATCTCGGTCGCCCCGGCTGCATACTTCAGGGCGTTAGAGATCAAGTTGTTGTAGACCCGGACCAATTTTTCCACGTCAGCATTGACTATCAGGTCTTTCGGCCGGGCTTTGATGTTAAAGACGATGCCCTTTTTCTCTGCTTCTAGCTCAAAACCAGCAGCCACCTGCTCCATCATGCCCGCAATGTTGATCGGCGTCACGTTCAGCTTAGTCTTGGTCGACTTCAAGGTCGTGTACTCAAAGAGGTCGTTAGCCAAAGACTTCATCTGCTCGGCCTTGTTGTAGGCGATATTGATGTACTTGATCACGTCGTCGTGGTTGGTCACGGCCCCATTTTTTAACAAGCCCAGGTAACCGATAATGCTGGTCAAAGGGGTCCGGATATCGTGAGACACATTGGTGATCAGTTCGTCTTTAGACTGCTCGATCGCCTTTTCCTCATTGATGGCGGCCACGGTCGAATCAACCAGGGAGTTGATCGAATCAATCACCTTCTGCATGTCGGTATTGACGCTAAAAGAAATCCGGTGGTCAAAGTGGCCATTGGCGATGTAGTGGAGCTCGGAAATAATGTGCCGCAGCTGCATCTGGTGGTAGCGGCGCACGAGGCGCCAGTAAACGACGATGACGTCGGCGATCCCCATGATGACGATCCCGACACGCTCCCAGGACCAAAGGTGGTAGCCCGGCCCGATGGTCATGGTCTGCTTTAAAAAGTAAATACCGTCAACCAAGCTCTGGTCCTGCAGGATGGCCAGGTGGTAGAGGATGATCACCGACATGTTTAGTAGCAGCATGATGATGATCGTCACGACGGCTTCGGCAAAAAGCTCACTCTTCTCAGCGGCGGTCAGCTTGACCCGCGGCTTCTTCCCCTGAACGACGGCCTGATTTTTATGCTTATTAGGCTTCAACCTTGTACCCTACACCCCAAACAGTCTTGATTACTTCTTCGCCGTCAGTTGCCTTTTGGATCTTGTCACGGAGGTGTGACACGTGGACCATGACGGTCTTGGCGCTGACGATGGATTCTTGTTGCCAAACGCGCTCAAAAATTTCATCGGCAGAAAAGACCCGGTTTGGGTGACTGGCCAAGAGGTAGAGGATGCCAAATTCCAAGGCCGTCAGCTGGATTTCCTTGCCTTCCACGGTCTTGACTTCGTGGGAGTCCTTGTTGATGATCAGCGGACCAACTTCCAAGACGTCTGGCTCTTCTTCTTTAACCTGCTTTTGGCTCCGGCGGAGCAGTGACCGTACCCTGGCCATGACTTCCAGCGGGTTGAAAGGCTTAGACACGTAGTCGTCGGCCCCAGTGATCAGGCCTTGGATCTTGTCCATGTCGCCGGTCTTGGCGCTGACGATGATGATCGGAATATCGGAGTCCTTTCTGACTTCCTTAACCACGTCGATGCCGGACATATTAGGCATCATCACGTCCAGGATCATCAGGGCAATATCAGGCGTGGTGGACAATTTAGTTAGGGCTTCCTTGCCGTTGTAAGCAGCGATTGGCTCATAGCCTTCATTTTTCAAGTAAATGCTTAAGAGTTCCACAATTTCGTGGTCGTCGTCGACAACGAGAATTTTTGTACTCATCTAAAAAATCTCCTATCTCATAGTATCCTACCGTATATTGTAACCTATTTATTGCCCCTAATAATAGCAAAAAGAGTGTCCTTTCCGGGGCACTCCTTGCTTGATTTTATCAAAACTTATAAACAATCCATGTGAAAAACTACTGGATTTCCTTTTTGCCAGTGTAGAGCTCGTAGTAGTAGCCCTTCTTGGCCAAAAGCTGATCGTGGTTGCCGGCTTCGATGATATGGCCGTGGTCCAGAACCAGGATCAAGTCAGAGTTGACGATGGTGGACAAGCGGTGGGCGATGACAAAACTGGTCCGGCCCGCCAACAGGTTGTCCATCCCGGATTGAACCAGACGCTCAGTCCGGGTGTCGATGGAACTCGTGGCTTCGTCCAAGATCATGACTGGCCGGTCAGCGATCATGGCCCGGGCAATGGACAAAAGCTGCAATTGCCCTTGGGACAGGTCGCTGCCGGAGCCATCGATCACCGTTTCGTAGCCATCATCCAGTTCGTGGATGAATTCGTCGGCTCTGGCCAGGCGGGCTGCTTGGTAGACGTCGTCATCACTGGCATCTGGCCGGCCAAAGCGGATGTTGTCCATGATGGTCCCAGTAAACATGTGGGTATCCTGAAGGACAATCGCCACGGATTGGCGCAGCGAATCCTTTTGGATGTCGGAAATATCAATCCCGTCGTAGCTGATAGTCCCAGAGTTGATCTCATAGAAACGGTTGATCATGCTGGAGATGGTCGTCTTCCCGGCACCTGTTTCCCCAACCAGGGCCACCTTCATGCCGGGCTTGGCATCCAGGGAGATGTCATACAGGATCTGCTTGCCTGGCACGTAGCCGAAGTTGACGTGGTCAAAGGTAATGTGGCCCTTGACCGGCACAGCCTTAGTGCCGCCATTTTCTGGCACCTGCCATTGCCAAGCGTTCTTGACGCCTGGCTTTTCGGCGATGGTGACTTGACCATCATCGACTTCCACTTTTTCATCCAAAACAGCAAAAATCCGGTGTGCCCCGGCGATGGCCAAGACGATGGAGTTCAGCTGCTGGGAAATCTGGGCGATTGGCATGATGAAGGCCTTAGACAGCTGCATGAAAGAAGCTACGGCCCCGACCGTCAGTGGCAGGCTGCCGGCCAAAACGGCGGCGCCCCCGATCAAGGCGATCAAAACGTACAAGAGGTTGCCGACGTTACCCATGATTGGGAACAAGATGGTGGCAAAGGTGTTGGCATTGCCGGAAGCTTCTCTTAATTCTTCGTTGTAGCGGTCGAAGTCTGCTTCCGCATATTTTTCGTGGGAGAAGACCTTGATAACCTTCAGCCCGTTCAGCATTTCTTCGTTAAAGCCGTTAACTTCCCCGACCTTCTTTTGCTGGAGGTCAAAGAAGTAGCCAGACTTTTTAGTCAGATACTTAACGATGCCGATGGACAGAGCAACGACGATAACAGCGACGATGGTGAGCTGCCAGCTGAGGTAGAGCATCCCGAAGAAGACGAAGACCACCGTAAACATGGAGTTGCCAAACATGGGCAAGGCCTGGGAGATCATCTGCATCAGGGTGTCGATGTCGTTGGTATAGCGGGACATGATGTCGCCGTATTCGTTTTGGTCAAAAAAGGCGATCGGCAGCCGCTGCATGTGGGTGAACATTTCGTTTCTGATCTGTCTTTGCACTCTTTGTGACAACAGCATCATCAAGAGCGTGTACAGGTAGCTAGCAACCAACCCAATGGCGTAGACCCCAGCCATCAGCAAGATGGCGTGGGCCAGCGGGGCAAAGTTGGCAGTCTTTTCCTTCAGCATCGGGGTGATGTAGCGGTCAATGACCTGCTCGATGAAGAGAGAGCCGATAACCGTGGAGCCCGCTGCGATGATGACAGAGATAAAGGAAATGATCAGGGAAGCGGGACTAACGTGGTAAACATACTTGATCAGGCGCCAAAAAGTCTTGCCTGGTGCTGGCGTTTGTTGTTTTTTATCCAATTCGCTTCACCTACTTACTATTTTCTTCTTGGTACTTGGCGATGGAGCTGTAGAGGTCATTACGCTTGATCAGCTCTTCGTGGGTACCGATATCTTCAATCTTACCGTGGTTCATGACGATAATCCGGTCAGCGTCCTTAATGGAAACGATCCGCTGAGAAATAATGATCTTGGTCGTCTGCGGCAGGTCGCGCTTTAAGGCCAGCCGGATTTCCCGTTCGGTCTTGGTGTCGACGGCACTGGTCGAGTCGTCCAAAATCAGGATCTTTGGCTTCTTCAGGAGGGCTCTGGCAATGGTAATCCGCTGTTTTTGCCCACCGGAAACGTTGTTACCGCCTTGCTCAACCATGGTGTCGTAGCCGTCTGGCATTTCTTGGATGAAGCCGTCAGCGTGAGCTATCTTGGAAGCCCGCAGGATTTCTTCGTCAGTGGCATGCTCATTGCCCCACTTCAGGTTGTCCTTGATGGTCCCGGTAAAGAGGACATTTTTTTGCAAAACAACAGCAACGTTGTCTCTCAAGGCCTTGAGGTCGTAAGAGCGGACATTGTGGCCGCCGACTCTGACGGCACCGCCGGTTACGTCATAAAGGCGCGGAATCATGGAGATCAGGGTTGACTTAGAAGAACCCGTTTCCCCGATGATCCCGATGGTTTCCCCGGACTTGATGGTCAAGTTGATGTCCTTTAAGGCGTAGTGGTCGTCGTCTTTGTCGTACTTGAAGTCGACGTTGTCAAAAACGATTTCCCCGTTAGTAACGTCCTCAAGTGGTTCCTTGACCGGGTTGGTGATGGTTGGCTGAGCGTTTAACACTTCCGCCACCCGCCGGCCGCTGGCCTGGGCCATCATCAGCTGGGTGAAGATCATAGACAGAATCATCAAGCTCATCAAAACGGACATGGTGTATGAGAACATGGAAACCAGTTGCCCCGTTTCCAGCTGGTGACCCACGATCAGCTTGGCCCCAAACCAGGACAAGGCCAGCATAACGCAGTTAACGGTCAAGGTCATGACTGGACCGTTAGTGGCCATGATGACCATGGCCTTGCTAAAAAGCTTGTAGATCTTGCTAGTGGACTTTTCAAAGTTTTCGATTTGTTCCGTTTCGTGGACAAAAGTCTTGACTTCCCGAACCCCGCGGATATTTTCCCGGACCTTCCGGTTCAGTTCGTCGTAAGCCCGGAAGATTCTAGGGAAGTATGGACGCGCGCCATTGATGATCAAGATCATGGCGATGGTCAAAAATGGCACGGCCACCAAGAAGACCATGGTCAACTTGGCACTGATCATCACGGCCATGATCAAGGAAATGACCAGCATGAACGGTGCTCTAACCGCCATTCTGATGCTCATTTGGTAGGCCATCTGGATGTTGTTGGTGTCCGTAGTAAGCCGCGTCACCAAACTGGCACTAGAGAACTTGTCGATATTTTCAAAAGAAAATTCCTGCATGTGGTAGAACATGTCGTGGCGCAAGTTGGCGGTAAAGCCAGCTGCCGCATGAGCGGAAAAGTAGCTGGCCGCAGCCCCCAAGACTAGGGACAATAAGGTCAATAAAATGGTGAACAGACCCATTTTTTGCACATAGGCCATGTTGCCCTTGTAGATGCCGTTATCGATCAACATCCCCATGATGTACGGAATGTACATTTCGATGAAGACTTCGGCAATGACGCACAAGGGAGAAAGAAGCGTCTCTTTCTTGTACTGGCGCACGGACTTAAGCAAAGTCTTAAGCATTTATGCCTCCCTTTTAATCAATTACTTTTAAAAAAACTGTACTCAAACAAAAACAAATAGATGAATCCTCACCTATTTGTTTATCGCTTATTTAGTTTACACCTTTTTTAAAACAAAAGCACGCTATTGAATTTATTTTTTGTCCATGGTCAAGGTGTCTGGGCTAAAGGAACTGCCGTGAATGCCGTAGTGCTTGCGGATCAGGTACCAAGCCCCGATGGCAACCGCAGCTACCAAGAGGTCGGCCCAGCCTGGCAGAACTGGGTTGATGACCGCCAGCGGCTTAAGAGACAGGATTAAGACGATGGCCATGATCAAGACCAAGGACCCGATCAGGCCCCAAATGACCTTGCCCCAGGCAGTCTTGCCGGTCTTTGGATCTGGCTTCATCCAGTTGTTGTATTTGGTGAAGTACCAGCCCATGGCAACCCCCATCACGATCAGGGTCAAGATGCCAGAACCATTGGCAGTCTTCTTGTTGTCGTTAGTAAACAGCTGCATCAAGCCGAACATCCCGGTCAAGATGGCCGTGTAGATGAGGGCACTGTCAACGCCCAGTAGCCAGTTTGGCACCTTGGTTGGCTTGACAACCGGGTGCAGGATTTGCCCAGCCTTGATGGTTGGGGATACCCCAAAGAGGGTACCGGCTGGATGGCCCTTGATTTGAGCAGCGTAGATGTCTGGCAACAGGCTGTCGATTTCGGCGTCAGCCTGATCTTCCTTCATCCCGCCCGCGATCAATTCTTTTCTCAAACGGAACAAGTAGTCTTGGTTCTTGTTGGACAGCTTCTTGGCCAAGTCCTTAGGGGTTTCTTGCTTGATTTCGGCCTTAGCGGCTTCAGCTTCACCCTGCTTTTTCAGTTTTTCTTGCTTTTCAGCTTGAACCTGCTTTTCTTCAGTCACTGATTAGTCTCCTGCTTTCTGCTATTTTTGCTTTTTTTAAAAATTAAACGTTGAAGCGGAATTCGATGATGTCGCCGTCTTGGACTTCGTAGTCCTTGCCTTCCAGGCGCACCCGGCCAGCTTCCTTGATCTTTTGCATGGTTTCGTACTTGTCCAAGTCGTCAAAGGAAACGACTTCGGCTCTGATGAAGCCCCGTTCAAAGTCAGAGTGGATGATCCCGGCAACTTGCGGTGCCTTCATCCCCTGCTTGAAAGTCCAGGCTCTGGTTTCTTTGCCGCCGGCAGTGAAGAAGGTTCTAAGGCCCAAAAGGTGGTAAGCAGCCCGGATCAAGCGATCCAAACCTGATTCTTCGACGCCTTCAGCAGCCAGCATTTCAGCCTTTTCTTCATCGTCTAAGCCAGCAATTTCTTCTTCGATAGCGGCAGAGATGCCCAAGCAGCCAGCACCTTCCTTATCGGCGTGAGCCTTGACAATTTGGTAGTACTTGTCAGCTTCTGGGTCAGCCATGGACTCTTCGGCGATGTTAGCTACGTAGATGACTGGCTTAGAAGTCAAGAGGAAGAGGCCCTTCACGATCTTGGCTTCGTCGTCCGTAAACTTAATGGAGCGAACTGGATCGCCAGCTTCCAAAACCGGCTTGATCTTTTCCAAGACGGCATATTCAGCCATGGCTTCCTTGTCCTTTTGCTGAGCCATCTTTTGCACCTTGGAGATGCGGCGGTCAACAGAGTCAAGGTCAGCGTAAACCAGTTCCAGGTTGATGGTGTTGATGTCTTCTTCTGGGTCCACCTTGCCGGAAACGGAAGTGATGTTGTCGTCGTCAAAAGCCCGAACCACGTGCACGATGGCATCGGTTTGGCGGATGTTTTCCAGGAACTTGTTTCCAAGGCCTTCACCCTTAGAAGCCCCCTTAACCAAGCCGGCGATGTCCGTAAATTCAAAAGTAGTGTGGACGACCTTCTTAGCCGGGATCAGTTCTTGGATCCGGGCCAGGCGCTTGTCAGGCACTTCGACCATGCCCACGTTAGGTTCGATGGTGGCAAATGGGTAATTAGCCATTTCCGCACCCGCCTTGGTAATAGCATTAAATAGAGTTGACTTGCCGACGTTTGGCAAGCCGACGATACCAGCAGTTAAAGCCATGTTGTATATTCCTCTTTCTTGTCTTGTGTATGTACTTGTCTATTTTTGGCCTTTTAGCCTGATTAGTCAATAACTAGCTAAAGTTTGGCCGGGCAATTTCTTCTTTAGGCACGTAAAAGTCGCTCTTTTGGTTGACCGGGTCGTTGGCCTTGGCCAGCAGCTTTTTTACTTTTTTATTGAAATCAGCCCGCGGCATCATGACCACGTGCCCGCAGCCCATGCACTTGAG
Source organism: Lactobacillus equicursoris DSM 19284 = JCM 14600 = CIP 110162 (assembly GCF_001434815.1). GTDB lineage: Bacteria > Bacillota > Bacilli > Lactobacillales > Lactobacillaceae > Lactobacillus > Lactobacillus equicursoris. The sequence goes on along the minus strand of NZ_AZDU01000007.1, from coordinate 19,085 downwards.
GCGGATGTCAGCGCCTAAGCGCATGACTTCCCAGTTATTGGTCTGGCAGGCATGGGGCTTCTTCATTTCCACAGTATCTGCTAAAGCAAAAGTAAAGTTTTTAGTCATCGAGATTCACACCTAATAGATCTAAAATGCGGTTTAATTCTTCAGGGCCGGCAAAGTCAATGGACAAGTGGCCCTTGCCCTGCTTGTTTTCCGTGATGCTGACGGGAGAGCCAAACTTAGCAGAAAGCTGGCTTTCGCTAGCCTTGACAAAAGGCGACTTGCCCGGCTTCTTCTTCCGCTTTTGCCCGCGCTCATTCATTTGGGAAACGAGGGCTTCCAGCTTGCGGACCGGCATCCCTTCCTTGACCACCCGCTTGGCCAGATCATCGATCTTGGTCTTGTCCTTTAAGCCAAGCAGGGTTCTCGCCTGCCCCATGGACAGTTCGCCCCGCTGCAAGAGGCCCTTGGTCTTTTGCGGCAAGGTTAAAAGGCGCAGGTAGTTGGTGATGTAAGGACGGGACTTGCCCATCTTCTTGGACACTTCTTCTTGGGTTAAGCCGAGATTCTTTTGCAGCATCTCGTAGGCCTGGGCTTCTTCTAAAGGAGTCAGGTCTTCTCTTTGCAGGTTTTCCAAGATGGCGACTTCCATCATCTGGCTTTCGTCAAACTGGCGGATGATGGCCGGGATGGTGGCCTTGCCAGCTAGTTCTGACGCCCGGAAGCGGCGCTCACCGGCGATGATTTCATAGCCAGACACTGACCGGCGGACGATGATCGGCTGTAAAACACCGTTTTCCTTGATGGATTCGGCCAGTTCGGTCAGCTTTTTTTCATCAAAATTCTTTCTTGGCTGGTAGGGGTTAGGCCGAACTTCAGCCAGGGGCAGGTCTTCGATTTCCTCAGCTGGCTTTACTTGGGGCTCGTCTTCAAACAAGGCGTTAAGCCCGCGGCCCAGGCCCCCTCTTTTCTTCTCTTTGCTACTTCTTGAGTCTCTTGCCATGAGCTTTCAGCACCTCTTTTGCTAAGTCATCGTAAACCTTGGCGCCGCGGGAATTTGGCGCGTATTCCGTAATTGCCTGGCCATAGCTTGGGGCTTCAGCCAGCTTGGTGATCCGGGGGATGATGGTCTTATAAACCCGGTCGCCGAAGTATTCTCTTACTTGCTGCACCACGTCAGCCCCCAAGTTGGTCCGGGCATCCAGCATGGTCAAGAGCACGCCTTCAACGCCCAAGTCCTTGTTGAAGTGCTTTTGAACTAGGCGCACCGTGTTCAGCAGCTGGCTCAAGCCTTCCATAGCGTAGTATTCGCTTTGGACCGGGATCAGGATGGACTGGCTGGCCGTGAAGGCATTGATGGAGAGCTGCCCTAGAGATGGCGGACAGTCGATAAAAATAAAGTCGTAGACGTCGCCCAGGTCGTCGATGGCCCCCTTCAAACGGGTTTCCCGGGCCATCATGCTGATTAATTCCGTTTCGGCACCCGCCAAGTTGATGGTGGCCGGCACGATATCCAGGTTCTTGCTGGTGGTCTTTTTAATCGCTGAAGCAATCGGAATTTCGTCGATCAAGACATTGTAGACGTCGTATTCAATCGTGGACTTTTCAATACCCAGGCCTGAAGTAGCATTGCCCTGGGGGTCAATGTCCACAATCAAGACCTTATAGCCTCTTTTAGCAATTGACGCAGCCAAGTTGACGGTCGTGGTCGTCTTGCCGACTCCGCCTTTTTGGTTGGCTACCGCAATAATGCTTACCATGCGCTAATCCTCCTTTTTACCAGGCGCCTGATTCTTCATGACGATGGTAATCGTGTATTCGTCAGACGTCTTCTCTTCCTTAACTTGCACCTTGGTGCCGGCTTCTTTGGCCAGCTTCACGGCCTGCTTGATCGTGTTGATCTGGACGCGCAGGTCCTTGCTGTAGCGGATTGTCGGCTTTTTCGCCTTCTTGGGGGCAAAATAGTTGTCAAAGTCAGCCGCAATTTTTTCCGTTTCCTTGACGCTCAGGTCCTTGTCCAAGATTTCCTTTAAGAGCCGCCCTTGCTGGTCGACATCTAGGGCTAACAGGGCCCGGCCGTGGCGGGCACTGATCTGCCCTTGGGACAGGCTTTGCTGGACGCTCGGGGCCAGTTTTAAGAGGCGCAATTTATTGGCCACGTAAGACTGGGACTTGCCGATATTTTGGGCCAGCTGGGTCTGGGTCAAGTTGTTGATCTTCATCAATTCCTGGTAGGCCAGGGCCTCATCAATCGGATTCAGGTTCTCCCTTTGCAGGTTTTCGATCAGGGCCAGAGAAGCAGTCTGGGCGTCAGACAGGTTGTTGACGATGGCTGGAATTTTCTCCCAGCCCAAGCTCTTGGCTGCCCGGTAGCGGCGCTCGCCGGCCACGATTTCGTAGCCTTCGCCGTCTTCACGCACGATGATTGGCTGCAAGAGCCCCTCTTCGTCCAAGGTCTGGGCCAGTTGCTTAATTGATTCCTCACTAAAAGTTCTTCTAGGCTGATAACGATTAGGGTGAAGCTGCGCGATTGGCAGATCCTGGACCTGCTTGTTTTGGGGCAGGTCATTTTTATGGAAAAAGCTAAAAGCCATACGGTTTCCTCCAAAGACTTATAAAGGCTTGCGGTTCGGGGTGCCGGCTTGGCGCGGGTACTTCTTCGGCGTAGCCTGAACCTTATCGGTCACGATGATGGTCCGCTCTTCGCTGCTCTTTGGCAGGGTGAATTCCTTAACTAATGCAGTCTTGCCGCCGAGGGTCGCAAGCGCCTTTTTAGCATCATCCAGCTCGCTTTCGGCCTTAGGCCCCTTTAAGGCGACGAACTTGCCGCCCACTTTGGCCAGGGGCAGGCAGTATTCGCTCAAAACGCTCATGCGGGCAACGGCCCGGGCGGTCACCAGGTCAAAGTGCTCGCGGTATTCTGGGTTTTGGCCAACGTCTTCGGCCCGGCCATGAACCAGGTTGACGCCAGTGATGTCCAATTTTTCCATTAGATCCTTTAAAAAAGTAAGCCGCTTGCCTAGAGAGTCGACGATGGTCACTTCCAAATCCGGACGCAGGATCTTGATCGGCAAGGACGGAAAACCCGCGCCGGCCCCCACGTCGCAGAGGCTGGCGCCTTCAGTAAAGACTTCTGGCACGAGCAAAAGCGGCGTAATGCTATCATAGAAGTGCTTGAGGTAGACTTCGTCTTCGTCAGTGATTCTGGTCAAGTTGACGTATTCGTTGACCCGGACCAATTCTTTAAAATAAGTTTTAAATTGTTGCTCTTGGCGGCTAGACAACTTAAAATTATTTTTTGATAATGTTTCTGCAAAAAGTTCAGGATTCATCGCGTTTCACACCCTTTAAATGTAACGCAAAATAGTATCTTGCGCAAAAATGTTACACAAACTGTCTTTATAAATTATGGATTATTTTGGCCCTAAGGTCAAAAAATTCCGTAAAAAATCATGAATCAAAGAATTTAGAAAGAAGATCACCATGCTTTTAGTAATTTTCGTCATTTTGTATCTTGCCTGGCAAACCTACAAGGGCTATCAGGTCGGCTTTTCCAAGCGGATCGTCAACCTGATTTTTGCCGGGATCGTCTTCATGATCGCCATCATGCTGCAAAACCCGGTCGGCAACTTGGTTTACAAGTTTTTTATCGGGCAGAGCAACACCGCTAGCGCCGTAGCCTCGGACAACTCCAGCCTGGCTTTGCAGATCTGCCGCTTCGGCGCCTTCTTCGTCTTGCTTTTTGTGTTGAAGCAAGTTACCAAGATTTTTAAAAATTGGCTCCCAGAACAAAGCAACAAGGTTGGTTTCACGGCGGCTCTGGACCACACCGCCGGCGCGGTCGTCTCTTTCGTTGCTGCCTATTTCTTCATGTACGTGGTCTTGTCGATCCTGAATTCTGTAGGGAGCGACTTTTTCACCCAGACAATTTCTGACTCAGGCTTTTTGACCTTCATCGTCAAGGACACGCCGGGCTTGTCAACTGGCGTCTTCAAGACCCTGTTCAGCGTCAGCCGGACTACGGCGTAATTTCATTTTTGGAGGACTTTTAAATAGCGGGCTAAAAAGATGAAGTGATGGAAGAAGCATTTGAGCTAGAGATCAGGTATTATAAAATCAGCTGTGGTGCCGGTGGCCTCGGCGCGGTTACGGCCAACCAGTCAGTCAAGGCTGACGTAACGACCAGCGCCCAGATCGCAGCTGATCAAGCTAAGGCTGCTGCTAACTTAACTGACGCCCAAGCGGCCGCCAAAACTGCTGCCGATGCCAACAGCAAAGCTGCCATTTTTGTCGGCATCCTCTCAATCTTGAGCAGTGCACCCCTTCTCTTCTTCCTTTTTGGCAAAAACTAATTGTTAGGTAAAAAGGTCAAGATCCATGAAATGGGTCTTGACCTTTATTTTATCTCAGTGTTAGGTACAACTTTACTCTTAGCCAACGTAGGTGCTTGTACAAAATGATAGCAACCCAACTCATCTTAGCTAACTCATAACTCCGGTTAGCATTATTTTGGGCAGTTCATTGCTTCGGTTGACATCGTTTTGGGCAGCCGTCCCCAAATCTATGTCAACCAAACTGCTTTTTCTTAAAAACGGCCCCCGTTTTATGTCAACCGGGCCACTTTTTACTTAAATCTGCCCCCGTTTTATGTCAACCGACCTGATTTTTCCTAAAAATTGCCCCCGTTTTATGTCAACCGACCTGATTTTTCCTAAAATTAGCCCCCGTTTTATGTCAACCGACCTGATTTTTTCTAAAAATTGCCCCCGTTTTATATCAACCGACCTGATTTTTTCTAAAATTCGCCCCCGTTTTATATCAACCGACCTGATTTTTTCTAAAAATTACCCCCGTTTTATGTCAACCAACCTGATTTTTCCTAAGAATTGCCCCCGTTTTATATCAACCAACCTGATTTTTCCTAAAAATTGCCCCCGTTTTATATCAACCGACTTGATTTTTTCTAAAATTCGCCCCCGTTTTATGTCAACCCAACCCGGTTGAGTTAACTCGGGGGCAAAATTGAAAAATTTCAGCACCGGTTGACATACTTTGGGGGCAAAAAATCAACTCTCCAGCGTCGGTTGATATACTTTGGGGGCAAAAAATCGAAATTCCAGCGTCGGTTGATATACTTTGGGGGCAAAAAATCGAAATTCCAGCGTCGGTTGATATACTTTGGGGCAAAAAATCGAAATTCCGACGCCGGTTGACATACTTCGGGGGCAAAAATTCGAAATTCCAGCACCGGTTGACATACTTCGGGGGCAAAAAATCGAAATTCCACCACCGGTTGACATACTTCGGGGGCAAAATAGCCAAATTCCGGCGCCGGCTGACATACTTCGGGGGCAACCCGCCAGCTCAGCACCGCAGCAGCCAACACCACACAAAAAAACAAAAACGAGGCCCAGCCCCCAAGGGGGCCGAGCCTCATGAATACCTAACAAACTAATAATCTAATCCCACCTTCTCGACGCGCTCGTCGTTGTAGACGTAGACTGCGCCGAGACGGTTCTTGTTAACCCAGTGGTCTAGCGCCTTGCCGGCAAAGAAGCAACGCTTGCACTCGATCTCGGCATCAACTGAGTTCTTGGTAAAAGTCGTCACGCCAGCAACCGGGGTTTCTACCGGGTAGCCGGTCCGCGGGTCGATCAAGTGGTGGTACTTGTGCCCATCCACTTCCAAAAAGCGCTCGTAAGTCCCGCTGGTGACCACAGAACATTCCGGCACCATGACCGCCGTGATATTTTCGCCCCGGGTCTTGATTGGGTCCTGAATGCCGACGGTCCACATCCCGTTGGCCCGCTTAGGACAAGGGTTGACGAACAAAACGTTGCCGCCCAGGTTGATGATCCCGGCTTCCACACCGTAGGCCTGCCACAGATCGCGCAGGCGGTCGGCCGTCCAGCCCTTGGCGATCCCGCCCAGGTCCAGCTCCATGCCTTCTTTTCTTAAAAAGACGGTGTGGTCATCATCGTTTAAGTCCACTTGCCAAGGGTCGATCAGCTCCATCTTTTCTTGGATCTCGCTGTCACTTGGCACATGCGCCCCCTTAAAGCCAATGGACCAGAGCTTGACAACTGGGCCAATCAAGGCGTTGAAGCCAAAATTCTCCCGGCTGGTCTTAACCGCCAGCTTGATCAGACCGTAAACGGCGCTGGACACCTGCACTGGTTCCTTGCCGGCGGCGTCGTTGACCCGGGTCACTTCGGACAAGCCATATTTCGGGTCATCAGGCTTGCGGTTTACCGTCAAAATGTCTTCAAAGTGGTCGATCAGGTCGCAGCTCTTTTGCAAGATGCCTTCTGGGTCTTCCCGGGCCCCGAAGATCTGCAGGGTGATGTGGGTCCCCATCGCTTCATGGGTCGCCGTCACCTGATCGGTTGAAATGTATTTAATAATTCCCATAATTTAATTCCTTATTTTTCCAGATACTTTTCCTGCAACTTACGCCGCAAGTCTGGCGTGACGGCGATTTCTTCGGCCAAAAAGCGTTCCATCCCGCCATAGTTTTGCTCAATCGCCACCAAGGCGCTGTCCAGGTACTCATTGTTGACCGTGCCCAGAGACCGCAGGTTGGCCCGCTGAATTAGACTTTCGCCGTTGGCGCGCGCCTCTTCGTCCCGCTTTTTCCGGTAATCGTTCAAGGCGGGGCCAGACGCTAAGTAGTCCTGCCGGATGGTCTCTTCGTCCACGCCCAGCAGGTAGAGCAAGAGCACCGCCGTCATCCCCGTCCGATCCTTGCCTTCTGAGCAATGAAAAATCGTCCCGCCCTCAGCTTCGGCCAAAAAGGTCAGGATCCGGTGAAAAGCCTTCTGCGAATGCTCCGCCGTCACCATTCGCTGGTAGGTGCCCAGCATGTGCTTAAAGCCGGCCAAAGGATCAGCCTTGTAAAGCTCAGCCAGTTCTTTCAAACTGGCCCCTGCCTTGGTCCGGTCGCGGCTAGAGACCGGGATGTGGAGGTCCTTGATCCCTTCAATCGCTGCGTCTGGCCGGTTCAGGCATTCAGCTGGCGAGCGTAGATCGATAATGGTCTTTACCCCGTAGCGCTGCAAAAAAGCCGCATCTTCAGGCGTGATGCAGGAAACTGTCCCGGTCCGCAGGAGCAGGCCGTCTTTGATTTTGCGGCCATCCGCGCCGACGTAGCCGCCCAGGTCGCGGGGATTGCGCACTGATTTTAAGGGTAAAAACTTCGCGTCCATCTGTCTCTTCCTTTAGCTTTTAATCGTTGTCTTTTTTATAAAAAAATAAGGCGGAATAGTCAAGCCATCCGCCTTATCTTCAGCTTTACTTGTGAGCTTGCTTTACAAAGTCAAAGAAGTTGTTCATGACCTTGTCCAATTGGGCCAAGGCAGCTTCGTCGACTAATTCGCCGCTTTCTTTGTTGAAGGTGGTGTAAGCCCGGCCGATCAGCAATTCGTTGCCTGGCAAAACGTTAGCCGTCATGTCTGGAGAAAGCAAGATTTCACGGGCGTCTTCTTGAGCTCTAGAAGCACCTTGGCCGCCAAGGGAAACCCCAACGACACAGGCTGGCTTCATGGCCATCACATTGGCGCCGGCGTGGGAGCCCAGCCATTCCAGAGCGCTCTTCAAAGCAGCTGGAATCGCGTGGTCGTATTCAGGAGTTGAAACAATCACCCCGTCAGCGGCCGCAATCTTGTCTCTAAAGGCAGCTACGCGTTCATCAGCTTGCCCTTCCTTGTAAAAGGCTGGCAAGTCAGCGATTTCCAACACTTCGATGTCAGCATCTCCAGCGTACTTTTTAGCAATAAACTGGCACAAAAAGCGGTTAAAAGAAAAGTCAGCGTTCGTTCCTACAAGAGCTACTAATTTCATGGTCAATTCCTCCTACTTCGTTACTTGTGCGTACCAAGCGTCAACTTCGTCAAAGAAGTGGTCCAAGAACTTGACCGTACCTTCGATCTTCAAGTCGCCGTTTTCGTCGAAGTCGCCTTCTGCGCCACCCATCATGAATTCGTCACCGTTAAACACGATTGGGTGCAAGCCTGGGGAGGACAAGATCGTCTTCAGCTTAGTTTGAGAACGCGCTGCCCCTTGCGCCAGTGGTGAAGTAGATACGATTACGACTGGCTTGCCATTGAAGGGGTGGGTGTTGGTTGACAGCCATTCCAAGGCGCTTTTCAAAGCGCTGGAAACTGAGTGCTGCTGTTCAGGGCTGGCGATCAAAACCAGATCAGCTGCTTCAACTTGAGCGTTGAGCTTGAGGACTGATTCAGGGTCTTCTTCGCCTTCCTTGAACATTGGCAAACCCTTCACGCTTGCGTATTCAAAGTCATACTTACTTGCAAAATGCTTTGCAATAAACTTTAACAACATACCATTGTAGGATTTATCGGCATTAGAACCATTAAGAGCTAAAACCTTCATAAAAACCACCTTTCAAAAATTACATTACTATCCTTATTATACCGGATTCATAAAAAATTGAGCATGGTTTTTGTGAAAAAATTACAAACATTGGCAGGGCTTACTTATCCTGGGGCATCACGGTCTTTAGCTGGCGGTCGATTATTTGAACAAAGTAGTCTGAATCGTAGTCAATCAGGCCATCGACCAGCATCACGGCTAGGCCGTTGGTGATGATCCAGTTTAAGGCGATAATCTTGCTCTCTTCTTCCTTAGAAAACTGATCGCCGAACTGCTCATGCAGCTTGTCTTTAACCGAATCGATCAGGGTCGATCGAATCAGATCATCGCCGAATTCCCCATTAACGAAGATCGTGGAAAAAAGACTCCGGTGCTCATGAGCGAACTTCAAATAGGCCAGGTCGACATCGTATAATGGCTTGCCAATAAAGAACTTTTGCAGGATCTGGTCCCGGAGGCTGTTTAAGACCCGCTCTAAGACTTCTTTTCGCAGGCCCTTCATGTTCTTAAATTCCAGGTAAATCGGCTGCGTGGAAAAGTGACCGATCTCGGCAATGCTCCGCGCCGTTAAGTTTTCAATTCCCTCTCTAAGGGCGATTTTATAGGCAATATCTAAAATTTTCTCTCTGTCAATTTCTTTTTTTCTAGCCATCACTGCGTTAACCACCTTACAATCTCTAGACTTTTATACAAATACATTCCTAAATATAAGAGTAAATTTATGCACCAACATTACTCGATAATAATAATTTGAAGCAGTGAAGGCTATAAAAAACACTTATCATCCTACCTACTATCTTAACACAATCCCGCACCGCAAACACTTTTTTACCCAAAAACTTCTACTATCTTATTGATTCCAGATTGGCGGGAAATAAGGTAGAATCAACTTATGAATAAATAATACGCATATCAGATTTAGGAGATAGAGAAATGACAACACTTGGACGATCATCTTGTACTTCAATCTTAATCGGGAAAAAGGCCACCATTGACGGCAGCGTAATTATCGGCAGAAATGAAGACTCCCGTACCGCCTGGCCCAAGCACCTGGCCTTCCACCAAAGAGTAGAAACAGAAGGCAATGTCTTTAAATCTCACGGCAACAAGTTCAGCCTGGACTTGCCAAAGACAGCCTACGCTTATTCTTCTACGCCGGAATGGACCAAGAAGTACGGCGTTTTTGAAGAAGACGGGATCAACGAATATCGCGTAGCCATGAGTGCAACCGAAAGTGCCTACGCCAACGAGCGGATCTTGGCCATCGATCCCTTTGAAACGGAAACCGGGATCCTGGAAGAAGCCATGGTCACGGTCGTTTTGCCTTACGTAAAGACCGCTCAAGAGGGGGTTAAGCTTTTAGGCAAAATTGTTGAGGAAAAAGGGGCTGCCGAAGCCAATGGCATCCTCTTTGGCGATGAAGACGAAGCCTGGTACATGGAAATTGGCTCTGGCCACCACTGGGTGGCCCGCCGCATCCCTGACGACTCCTACACGGTCGTTGCCAACCAGTTGTCCATCCAGGAAATCGACTTTAATGATCCAGCCAACTTCCTTTATTCTCAAGGCCTAGAAGCCTTCGTTTACGACCACCGCCTCTGGCCAAAAGACGCGCCTTTTATCTGGCGGGACATTTTTGGCACGAGAAGTGAAAGCGACCTCCACTACAACACCCCGCGGGTTTGGTACGGGCAAAAGCTGTTGACCCCATCAGTCAGCCAAGAGCCGCAATCCTTTGACCTGCCATTTTTACAAAAGGCAGATCGGCCGCTCACGGTGCAAGACGCGCAAACCGTCTTGGCCAGCCACTACTCTGACACCGACTACGACCTAACCAACCCAAAGAACGCTGGGCAGGCTACTTTCCGGCCAATCGGCGTGGCCACGACACAAGAATCCCACCTCTTGCAGGTTCGCGGCGAAGACCTCTACCACTGGCTGGCCATGGGGGTTACGGCCCAAAGCGTCTACATCCCCTTCTTCCCGCAAGGCAGCAAGACGCCTTATATGTGGGGCAACGGCAAGGTTGACTACAGCCCAAACTCCGCCTACTGGATTTTCAAGCTGGCCGGCGTCCTAGTCGACCGGGACTGGAACAAGTACGGTAAAGACCTGAGCACGACTCAAACTGAAGCCAAGGAAAAGGTCACCCGCCTGCGCTATGAATACGATCAAAAGCTGCACGGCTTGACCGATCCAGCTGAAATCACGGCCCTGGCTGACGAAGCCAATGCCAAGATGGCTAAGACGGTAACCGACATCTACAACAAGCTAATCAGCACCTTGATCACCAAGCAGACTGGTGATTCCCCGCTCAGCTTCCAGATGGATCCTAACTTGTAAAAAAGATTTTTACCAATACAAAAAGTCCAAAACGGCTCGTGCCGCTTTGGACTTTTCTATTTCTAGCTAAATTTGAACTGATATTTAATAAACTTCCCGCGTTCAGGGTTGGCAAGCAAGTACAAAACCGCAGTCTGCCCTTCTGGCGGATCCGTAGTAATTGTCACCTGATTAATGCCTTTTTTCAGGTGCTCACTATTTTGACCATCAACTTTTGCATCAGTAAATTGGTCAACCGCTTCTTGATCGCCACGATATAAATAAAACTGTGACAAAGACAGCTTGCATGCCCCTTTGGCTTTGACCAAAAAGGTTGCCGAATACTTTTTCCTGGTTACTTGCTCTCTTAACGCTTTGATTTCAAGTTTTTGAGAAATGCGAGTATAGTCTTTTTTCGTAATTGCTTCCTGGGTTACTTGAAAGTTTTGGTATAGTTCATTTACCCTCAACTTGGAATAAGCTAGCCATACCAAAAGTACCGCTACTAGTAAAAGGCTAAGCCTTTTAAGCCAAACCTGATTGCTTTTCAATTTCTTTGACGATCCTTCCCTCACTGAAGACAAAAATGTGGTCTGCTACTTGATCCAAGAATTCCTTGTCATGACTAGAGACCAAAACTGTCTTGCCCTCTTGCTTAAGCTCTAGTATTAGCTTTGCCACAAAGTCTTGCCCCTCTTCATCCAAAGCATTAGTTGGCTCATCCAAAATTATGATTTTATTGTCACCTAGCAGAGCTGCAGCAATCAAAAGCCTTTGCCGCATCCCTAGCGAATACTCCTTTAGCTTTAACGGATTATTGGGATTCAGTCCAACTCTTTGCATAATCTTTTTTGAGTCACTGCTTTGGTCTTCATTTAAAACCTTTAGCAATTCCAAATTTTCCAAACCAGTCTTATCCTCAAGCAAGCCATATTCCGAAATTGCAAAAGCCGTATCTGGAGCAAAAATTACATCTTTGCGGATTATTTTTCCTTCAACCTTAACGGTTCCAGTAGTCGGTCTTACAAAACCCAAGATTGTTTTAAAAGTTACTGACTTCCCCGACCCATTTGGTCCTCTAAAACCATAAATTTTATTTTCCGCAATGGTTAAAGAAATATCATTTAGTGCCAGCTTGTTTTTAAACTTTTTAGTCACATGATCTAGTTCAATAATGTTTGACATTTTTTACCTCACATTATGCAAAATCTACATAGTATAAAAAGTGCGTCATTCCAAAAGAAATTACCAAAGTCAGCAAAGATCCACATAAGTTATCAAGTTGATGGCTAGTCCATCTAAGCGCCATTAAGACCGATAAAAAGGGAAAATCGTTAAAAGTAATTACTAGTGCAAACAGCGTTGCAAAGATCATCAGCACCAAAACCGGATCAATAAAGAGTTGTAGACTGGCAAAAAGGGCACTTAAAGCTAATAAACACAACAGGCTCTCAAAATAAAAAAGCAAACTTCCTGGGCAAAGCAGATACCAAGTTGTTACTGTTATACCCACCAAAAAGAAATTCAAGCCATATATTGTTGCTAGGTACTCTTTCAACATAACGCGATGAACTGGCAAATAAGCTTTAAGTAGGCTTCGAGGATTATCACCAATCATTAAAAAGATTGCTAGAGCAAAGAAGTACCACTCTAGCGGGAAACTAAAAGATGGTGGTATCTGGTAAGCCCCCGCAAACACATCTTTAGCAGTTAGTCCATTAAAACGGTTAATCAAAAGAATAGCAGCTGATGCGGAATAGGCGACAATAAAACGATATTTGATGTTTTCCAAAAATAGGTGAAAATTTCTATTAAGCAGCAAGCTATGCATAATTAACCTCTTGCAAAAAGTCCTTGCTTGACAGATAGCGAAGCAATAACAACAAATATGCTAAGTACACTGCAGGCTCTATTAGGAAATTTATTGTTTGTCCAGGTAAATTAACGAGTCCATGAGTTAAGAGCAGTGACCAGCCATAGTGGCTTAACAGATAATTATCAGCTAGCACAAATAATTCGATCAGTATTCCCGATTTCAATTTGCCAATTAGCAAAGACAAAAGATCCAACACTAAAATAATGATCATTAGCCCAAATAAGCAATAAATCAAAGAGAGAAAGTCAATTCCAAAGTCAAGGTCTATCCACGTTAGTTTTGAAAAGCAGCCAGAGATTATTCCAGCAAGTATAAGACTAAAAATTAAGCTGATCTCTACTAGTACACAGTGCCATAGCAAGTATGACAATAATTTTTTCCTTTTTACCAAGAAAAAATATTCTACTGCATGAGGAAGTGGAAAGTCGATTAAGTTAACCACGATAACAGGCGGGAGAATAAAGTAAAGTTGATTATGTAAGTTGGTAGCCGTTACGCTTAAATTTCCTAAAACTGTAGCATTGCTAATAATTCCGCCAATATTGCCTAGCGCCAAAACTGAGAATAAAGCTGAAAAAGCAAGTGTTGATGCTAATAATTTTACCCAAATTTTCCTGGAGCTTTTCTGCCATAAATAATCAATTAAAGATAATTTTTTTAATGCCATAATTGAAGCACCCTGCAAAAAATACTAAAAATATAGCTAACTCAGTGATCGCCCATCCTAAAGTGGGTAGATAAACTGGACACTGCGGAATTGCAAATAAAGTTGGCGAAAAAATAGCTTGCTGAGTATTGGCTGCCAAAACATCGGCAATTAAGGATAATAAGAACATACCTGCAAAGTCAGTAAAGATATTCCTTGTCAAACAGATTAATACAAGTGAACCAGTCGCAAATGTTCCACCAACCAGTCCAGCTAGCAGTACGTAGAAGAGAACATGTACAAACGGATTAGAATAATATACCCCAGTTAGATAAGTTAGGTCGGGAGTCAGCATCTGGTTAGCATTTAAAATTTGATCCGGCTTTAGATTGGGTAAAGTACAGTAATACAAAATAAAATTTAAGAGCAAGGGCAGACAGGTAGTAAGACATCCACCGATAAAGGTGGTCAAGAAGCTATTGAATATATATTTCCTATGTCCGATTTTTTTAACAACATAATGAATATAACCGCTTTTCAAATCTTGATAGACAAGTTGGTTAACGGATAAGCTAGCTAAAATCGGGATCAAAGTATAATAAAAAACTGTCCAAGGGCCTAAATTGTATCCAATAAAGCGCGTATACGGAGTAAATATCCTAGCGTTACCATTTAATTGCGGAGCCAAGATAACATAGTCACTAATAAACTGAAAGGCCGTTATTATGCACCCAATTAGCAAACCTGTATATAAATTATAGGATCTGAGTCTCCCCCTGTAATACATTTATTACTCACTTCCTAAAAAAATATTGATATCTTAATCTTATGGGCTAACATTCACATTGTAGATCAATAGTTACCAAGCTTCAATATATTTTTTATAGTTTCGTATAGGAGATGGATCAAGTTGAAACTAAAAATCGAAACTGTAGTAATTGCAGCTTTGGCATGCTGATCACTAATACTTGCACGACTAATAACTATTAATCACACAAAAAGTCCAAAGCGGCTCGTGCCGCTTTGGACTTTTCTATTTATCTCTAATTTAATTATTGTAGCTGATCGTCTGAACCGCCCCTTTGGCATTGATCTGCCTGAAGAAAGTCGGAGAAGACAGCCCCTTCAAAATAAAGTCGTTGGTGTAGGTCACGACCACCGTGTCATCATAGCCCAGTTTTTCGAGCAAGTGCCGGTTCATGGTTGCCAGGAGCTGCCCTCTTTTCACCTCTTGTCCGGACTCAACCAAGATATCGCAGCCGCTCCCGGCCAGTTCGATCGTGTTCAGGCCTAGGTGGATCAAGAGGTCCAGCCCTTCCTTGGTCCGGATGCCGATCTCGTGGTTGGTCGGGAAAATTGAGGTAATCACCCCGTCTAGCGGTGCGTAGATCAAGTCGCTCTCAGGCTTGACCGCAAAGCCCTCGCCTAAGCCCTTGCTGGCAAAAATCTCATCTTGAACGTCTTCTAGAGGAAAAAGTTTTCCCGCAACCGGAGCTAGAACCTTGGTTAGCTTCGGCCTTTTTGCTAAAAAATCAATCAATCTCGTAATTCTGATCATCTGTGTCGTCCTTAGTTGTAAGCCCTCCTTCGTAATGTAAGCGCCATCACTAAGGACTATTTTACCATTGCTATGGTAAAAATACAAAAATATTTGCTAGGACTTATTATTTATGGTGCTTTCAAAGATCAATTCGCCACCAAAAGCTTCTAAGTAATCAACGTCAGTCAAGTTAACTTGGCCCGCAAAAGTATCATACTTATGAGATGGATATTGCGCTAAAGTTAGCGCATCTCCTTCTTTATCCTTCAAAAGGCCGAAGTTAGGCTCATCCCAAGCATCTTTAGCAAAAGACACAACTTGTCCTGTAGCTAAGCGCCAAAAATCAGCTACTTGCGTAATTTGCTTAGCCTTATCACAAATTTCGAAAGGATCAGCTAAGCTTTTTTCCAGCAGCTGCCGGTGACAGCGGGTGATATCTTGGAGGTAGGCTGATTGATCAACCACTTCATCAACAGCCTTCTTGTTAACTAGCATCAAGGAGTCATTGCGTCCGACTTCGTCAACAGTCAAATATAGGCTATAATCATTTTCCTCACACAACAGTTGACCAACCGCAAAGGAATCATCCGCTTTGAAATGAACTTCGTGGAAACCATCGGCTGTAGCATTCCCGGTTTGGGCTTCCTTCAATTCCGGGTTGTCCATAATCCATTCGCCAGAAAAGGCAGCTAAGCGCCGTATCTGACCAAAATCAACCTCTCCAGTAAAGTTCTGATATTTGACAGTTGGATAGTCGATAAAGCTAAACTTCCCGTCAGAAAGATCCTTAAGGTAGCCCCATTGTTGATAGTCGTTGCCTACTAGGCCGAAATATACGACCTGGCCTGGCAGCATTGATAAGAAGCTTTCAACTGCTTGGTCTGGCTTAAGTTGTCTAACTTTCGCGCTTAAATCAAACGGATCAGCCAAGCCCTTTTGGTTCAGCAGTTCCCGGCGGCGCGAGATCTCAGTCAAGTATTCTGACTGATCAACCAGTTGCTTAACTTCTGATTTTCTGATCAGCAGCAACGAATCATTCCGGCCCAATTCATCCAGGGTCAGATATAGACGAAAGTCGCCTTCTTCAAAGAGCAACTGTCCTACTTCAAAGCTTCCATTTGCTGCACCTGTGTAAATTTCTGATATTTTTTCCATCCCGATCAGCTCCGTTTATCACTACAACTATTTATTTTTCAATTCTAGTCAAAATTATACCCCTTTTTCTTTTGACTATTTTCAAAAATTCAAATTCGGTCGATTTTCTGCGGATTTGGTCAAAAAGGCCCCGCGCCTTGCGCGGAGCCTTCATATTACTTATTTTCTTTGCGTCAGCTGCCCATCCATCATATCGTAGATGTGGTCAGCGTATTTTTCCAGTCGAGGGTCATGGGTGACCAGGATAATCGCCTTTTGCCGGTCCTTGGCAAGCTTTTTAAAAAGCTGCCCAACTTCTTCCACCCGGGCGCTGTCCAGCGATGCTGTTGGCTCATCGGCCAGCAGGATTTCCGGGTTAGCGTACATGGCACGGGCAATCGCTGCTCGCTGCTTTTGCCCGCCGGACAGTTCGCCAGGGTACTTGTTGACTAGACCGCTGATGCCCAGGTCTTCTAGCAATCCTTTCAGATCTGCTTGACTGAGATTGCCGGACTTTTTTACCCGGTCCAAAAGCTGGAACTGCTCCTGCACCGTCAAATACGGCACCAGGTTGTAGGCCTGGAGGACAAAGCCCAATTTGTTCAGGCGCAGGCGGCTGCGGTCCTTTTCCTTTAACTGGGTAATGTCTTGCCCGTCGATCTTGACCGTACCGCTGGTCGCCGACTGCAGCGCCCCAATGATGGTGAGCAGGGTGCTCTTCCCCGCCCCGCTTGGCCCCATCAAGAGGACCACTTCGCCTAAGTTGGCCTCAAAGTTCACGCCCTTTAAGGCAACGGTTGCGGCGTCGCCTTTGCCGTAGACTTTTTTCACGTTTTTAATTTCAACTGCTGTCATCGTTTAGCCCCCAATCGCTGCTACTGGATCAATCTTCAGGATCGTCTTGACCGGAATCAGCCCGCCGATTAAGGCCATGGCCAGCATCCCGCCGATCGCCGAGGCAAAAATTTGTCCGGTAAAGGCCATTGGCGCTGAACTTGGCATGGCAGCTGCCGTGCCCCAGATGGCCAAGAGCGCGATCGCTAAGCCAGCCACCGTCAAGAGCAGGCTCTGGCTGATCGTCGCCCAAACCAGGGTCTTGGCCGGTATCCCTTGCGCTCTTAAAACCGCGTAGTTCGGGAGTTTTTGGATGGTCAAGATGTATAAAAAGACCCCAACGATCATCAGCGAGATGATGAACATGAAAGCAATCATCAATTCAAAAGTCAGATTTTGGGCGGAATAGCCCGGCAACTTTTTGATAAATTGCTTGATGCCGTAAGACTTGTAATTTTTGCCCTTAACGCTGCGGCTGCGCTTGGAGATGACGCCGGAAGCGGCGATAGTTGGCATGGCGTTCTTCAGCTTTTTCCAATTAGCCAAGGAGCCGTAAATGATCGGCTCGATGTTGATCTTGGCATCTTGGACAAAGCCGACAATCTTGTACTTATGGCTTGACCCATTCAAGGTCACCTGATCGCCCAGCTTGTAGCCCTTGTTCTTCAGGCTTTCGTCGGCAGTTACCTCGTACTTGCCCGTTGCCTTGCGGCCAGAAACCAGCTTTTGTTCCTTGTAGGCAAACTCGCTCTTGCGCACCCCCATGTACTGGGCGTTGATGCCGGTTTTGCCTGATTTTTTCAGTACAACCTGGATTTCGCCAACCACGGCATCCTGGTCGGTTAGGTCGATTTTTTTCAGGTCATCCTTGGTCAGGATGGAGCTGTTCATGGACAGGTTGGCGTTCTTGTTTAAAACGACGCTCTTGGCCTGCCAGTTTTCCAGCGCTACCGTGTTTTCCCGGGCCAGGCCGTAAGCCAGACCCCAGGTGGCCAAGATCATGTAGGAGATCAAAAAGATCATGAACACGATCAAGCCGTAGCGCATTTTTTCATGCTTGATTTCTTTAATTGCTAAAAACATTTTGCTTATTCCTTCTTTACTTGTTGTGCTTGAGGACGGCCTCGAGGGCAACTTTTTCTGCATCAAGATAGATCTGGCTGTTGTCCGGGTCGAGCATGGACTCGCGGATAGCGGCGTGAGAGATGACCATGGCGGCCAGGGCCCGCGGCGGAAGATTTTTTCTAGGCTGGTGTTGAGGCAAAAAGGCCTCGTTGTAGATGTAGTGGAGGCGGATCAGATCATAGTAGCGGCCGTTTTGGGCCTTGCTGATAAAGTCCTTGGTCGTCTGGTAAATGTCGGCGGCGGTGCTGGAGCGGCCTACGCCGGTATGCAGGTCCTGCATGGCCTGGTTGAACAGGCACTGGTAGGCATCGGTCAGGTCGTCGAAATATTTGTAAAAAGAGCCGCGGCTAATGCCGGCGTCTTTGACGATCCGCGCCACTTGGGCGTCAGCCAAGGGGTGGGCGCTGAACTCCTTGAGCAGGGCCGCGGTGACGGCGGCCTTTTTTTCTGCGTTTAAGTTGGTGAATGTTGCTTTAACCATGCCGCTTCCTCCTTTGGACGGTGTGTGGTGACGCTATGTCACTATTATAGGCACAGTGGTGACACCATGTCAACTTTTTTTGTTGGGTGGGGCTGGGACGGTACAGCTAGCCCCCCGTTCTATGTCAACTGGGTTGGCTTTTGGATGAAATTGCCCCCATTCTATGTCAACCGGCTCGGATTGGGGGCGAAATCGCCCCCGTTTTATGTCAACTGGGTTGATTTTTGGACGAAATCGCCCCCGTTCTATGTCAACCAGCTCGGATTTGGGACGAAATTGCCCCCATTCTATGTCAACCGGATCAGATTTGGGACGAAATCGCCCCCGTTTTATGTCGACCAGATTGATTTTTGGCAAAAATCGCCCCCGTTCTATGTCAACCGGATTGATTTTTGGCAAAAATTGCCCCCATTCTATGTCAACCAGCTCGGATTTGGGACAAAATTGCCCCCGTTCTATATCAACCGGACTAATTTTTGGCAAAAATTGCCCCCATTCTATGTCAACCGATNTTCCAAAAAAGCAGACCGGTTGAGTCATTTCGGGGGCGAATTTTCGCAAAAAGCAGACCGGTTGAGTCATTTCGGGGGCGAATTTTCCAAAAAAGTCAGCCGGTTGAGTCATTTCGGGGGCGAATTTTCGCAAAAAGCAGACCGGTTGAGTCAACTGGGGGGCAATATTTCGCAAAAAGTCGACCGGTTGAGTCATTTCGGGGGCAATATTCCAAGAAAAGCCAGCCGGTTGAGTCAAC
>NZ_AZDU01000069.1 GCF_001434815.1 Lactobacillus equicursoris DSM 19284 = JCM 14600 = CIP 110162 | reverse complement strand
AACAAAGGTTGGGGGAAGCAACTGGCGAAAAACGACTTGGCTAACTAGATTCGGGGGAATCGAACCCCAAACACAGCTTCAATAGTTTCTGGCGTAAGTTCTCCTGTCCGAACCTGGCCGCCTCTCACCAGCAGGACCTGATCGGCCAGCCTTTGGGCCAAACGCAGATCATGGATCACCAGGCAGATGGTCAGGCACTGCTCCTGGTTAAGTTTTTTTACTAAAGTAAAAAATTCTTCCTGAAAACGTAAGTCCATGTTGTTGGTTGGTTCATCTAATAGCAGTACTTGCGGCTCTTGAGCTAGGGCACAGGCCAGCCAGACCCGTTGCTTCTGCCCGCCGGACAGGGCCGACATTGGCCGCTCCCGCAGGTCGGTTAATCCAAGCTTATCCAGCACTTGTTCTACCGTCTGGTCCAACTGGTTGTTAAAAATCGAATAATAAGGCAAACGGCCTGCCGCCACAGCCTCTTCCACGGTTAGGTCCCCATAGAGCTGACTTTCCTGCTCCATCAGGGCCACTTTTTGGGCGAAATCTTTAGGTGAAAAAGCCTGATAGTCCTTGCCATCTAGAAGAAGCTGACCACTCTGCGGTTTTAGCTGCCGGGCTAGCAGTTTCAACAAGGTCGACTTGCCCGAACCATTTTCGCCGACAATGGCCGTAATCTGCCCTTCCGGAATTTCAAAGGACGCCTCGTTTAAGACGGGGCGTTTTTTGTATGAAAAAGTAACCTTATCAGCTGCAATCATGCTTTTCCCTCCCTGATCAGCAGGTAGATTAAGACTGGGCCACCCACAATGGCCAGTAGTAAAGTCGCAGACAGGTCGCCCAAGGCCAGACGACCGATTGTATCGGCTGCGGCTAAAATGGCGCTGCCGGCCAGCAGAGTCAGGGGCAGTTGATTTTTCCCCTTGGAATCCAGCAAGCGGGCTAGTTGCGGAGCTAAGATGCCTAAAAAGGACACCGGGCCCAGACTAGCTGTCGCCGCTGCCGCCAAAAAGGCCGCAATGGCTAAAAGGCCTAAGCGAAGCTTCCCCGCCTCCAGCCCCCAGGACTGCAATTTACTGTCGCTGAATTTCAAGTAGGTCAAACTTGGCGCCAAAATGGTTGCCGCTACCAAAAGCGGTACTGCCAAGAAGACTAATGTTAGACTGCTGGTCCAGTTGCTGGTGGCTAGGCTCATCCCATTTTGCCCCGTCACTTCTTCCAAGGCGCTAAAGGCCGCGTTCAAGCCCAGGCCTGCCAAAATCAGCCGGTCAGGAGAGATCTTTTGCGAAAAATAAAATAACAAAACAATGGTTAAACCGTCACCGACAAAGGCAGCAATGATCTTGCCCAAATATAAGCTGGGAAATAATATCCCAAAGACCAGGGCAAAAAAGTTGGCCGAAGCTGACACCCCAATGATGCCCGGGTCAGCCACCACATTGCGGAGAGCCGCCTGTAAAAGCAGGCCGCTAACCCCAACAGCCGCACCGCCAATGAGGGCCGCCAAGAGCCGAGGCAGACGGAGGTTGACGACAACCAAAGAGGCGCTAGTCCCTAAGTTCAAAAAGAGGGCCGCCAGACTGGTCAGGAAAATCGTGACTAATAAGGCTAAATAAGGCCAAAAATCTTTATTTTTCATCATTATTTCCCGGGAAATAACCACTGGCTGACCTGGCGTAAAGCCTTGGCCGCGTTGACATTCGCCGAGGCATTAAAGACTGGCTGCTGCAGATCATAAACCCGCTTATTCTTAACAGCGTCCATCTTGGACCAGAAGGCATTCTGCTTAAATTCCATCTTGAATTGCGGCAGGGTCACGCTTGGCAAGGCGTGCTCTAGTCGCAAAATCACATCCGGATTTTGCTGGGCCAGGGAGTCGCTGCTTGGGGTCAGGTAGGCCTTAGAGGACTTATAGATGTTCTCTCCGCCCGCCAAGGTCACCAAGCTGCCGATATAGGACTTGGCGGTCATGATCATGTAGCCAGAGCCCGGCACCCCCATCAAGATCAGGACTTTTGGCTTCTTTTTAGTCTGCCGCTTTTTGGCATAAGACTTGGCCGACTCAATTTCCTGAACGAAGCGATTGGCCTCTTTTTGCTTCTGGTACTTATTTCCCAGGCTCTTAACACTGGCTTCTAACTGGCCAACTGAGTCCAATTTCAAAAAAGTCACCGGAATGGCCTGCTTTTTAAAGGCGGCGCTATACTTACTCTTCAAAGTAGATACGGCATAAACCTGACTAGGGTTCAGCTCAGCGATTTTTTCTAGACTCGGCGCCATGGGGCTGCCCACCTTGGCTACGTTTTGGTAGCGCTTAGGCAAGGCCGCCTTGGTTTTCGGCACGCCGACCAAGTTGATGTCCAGCTTGGCAAAAATTTCAGCCAGGGCATTGCTGGTCACGACGACTCGCTCCTGCTTGGCCGCCTTTTGGTCGACATATTTTTTGGCAACCAGGCCGCTGGCGGCTACAACCAGGATTAAGCCTAAAAAGGCGAGAATGATTTTTTGACTTTTTTTCATGATTATTGTTCTTTCTGCTGCTTACTTTTCCGCATTAAATAAATCAAGCCCAAGATGTCCAAAACAAACAGGCTTAAGACCAGGATGCCGCCAAAAAGGAGGAAAAAGAAGTTGCGCTGGCTAGCCGCATTTACGGCTTGACTGCGCTGGTTCAGGGACTGGGCCCGGGCGGCTAAGATATCTTCTTTTTTGTCCAGCTTCTTTTCCTTGGCCTTGACCTCTTTTTCCAGATCTAGCACCTGCTTGGCTACGGCAGCGTCAGAACTAGAATTGTTAGTTTGACTAGCCTGACTGGTCTTTTCTTTGCTGGTCGAGTTTTGACTAGCAGTTTTTTGAGACGCAGAAGCCTTTTTCAAACTCGGCAAGGAAGCTTGATCAAATTTGAAACTAATTTGGTGGGTGGCCTGGTAAGTGCCAGGCACGTCAATCTTGATCTTGGAGGACACAGCCTTGGACAAATCCTGGCTGTAGAAACTATAGGCGTAGTAGTAAAAATTGCTGTCCTTGGTCTTTTTCACGTTGGACGGCGACTGCCCTGCCACCGACAAGACGGTGACTGGCCAAGCGGTCAGGGCCTTCTTGGTCTTGATCGTCATGGTGACCAGGTACTGGCCGTTTTGCACGGTCACCTCCGCCGGCCGGGCATAGTAGCCCGAGGCCATCGAGTTTTCGCTAGTGCCGTATTTATAAGTCTGGTAGCTGACTGATTGGGCGCCCACTTTTTCTCCTGAAAAAAGGCTCAGCCAGATCAAGGGGAGCAGCCAGACGATTTGCCATTTTTTGTTAGTCATGTTTTTTAATCTTTCTCTTGTAGAGGTAAAAAACGAGAATTCCTAACCCTCCAAGGTTGGCCAAAAGCAACAGGCTAATCAGGGGCAAGTAAGGATATTCCGCTAATTCTTGCTGAACCAAGGTGCCGGCCGGAGTCGCCTTAACCTGGCGAACGCCAGCCTTAGCCTCTTTTAGCGCCTGGGCCGTCTTGGACATTTGGCTGACTTCAGCGGGGCTGGATGATGCGAACGATGATGAACTTGTTAGCTCTGCGTCGCTAGTTACTGGATCACTAGTTTCCACTTGGCTAGCATCCGCGGTTTCAGCAGAACTTTCGCTAGTGGCTGCAGCTGGTACTGAAGCAGCCGGGGCAGAACTACTGCTTGCCACTTGGCCAGCAGAAAAACTGAAGATCACGTTAAAGAGCTGGTTGCTGATGTTGGCGATCGGCACGCTCATCTTGATCTGCCCTGACAGCTGCTTTTTAGCCAAATTATCCATGTAAAAGCCGTACTGCCAGTAATCGTAGCCGCCTTGCTGGTAGTGACGCTGATTCACCACGGCCTGCCCGTCCATGTTGACGGGGGTAAAAGTTGCGAGCTCGGACTTAACCTTGACGGTCATGGTCACTAGATAGCGGCTGCCCTTTTTCGCAACGGCCGCTTGGTGGGTGTAGTAGCCATCAGCGATGGAGAGGCCGGAACGGTCGCTCTTATACACCCGATAGGACAAGGAGTTAGGCGTGGTCGCCTTTTGCTTTTTAGCTGGTTTAGCCACTTGCTTTTTAGCAGCAGTTTTTTGACTAGATTGACTAGCTGACTGCGGCTTTTTAGCCGCTGAAGAACTAGAAGCTGACTGATTGTTTTCGGTCCGGCTGGTCCCCGTTTTCTTCACGCCCTCCTGCCAAGGTGCGAAGTAGTAGTCGGCTTTTTCACTGAAAACCGACCCATTCATCGCCAAATCGACCGTCAAGACGCCCAAATTGGCTTTTAACAGATAGGTCTTTTTGTCAAAAAGGAGGTCAAAACTATTGCCATCCTTAGACGCGTTGGCCTTCTGCCCCTTGACCCCCTGCAAGCTGACGCTCTTGACGACTTGGCTAGTCGTAGCCTGCGCCATGGCCAAAAAAGCCTTGGCTGCCTGGCTGTCAGAATTAACGTGCACCGCCACCTGGGTCACCTGGTCATCATTGACCGTGATTGTAGCCTGCTTGATAAAGCTGCTGGCTGCCGACTTGTCCGCCGTGCCCGTCTTGAGCAGGGTCATGTCGACGGTATAGTCGTCAGCCTTAACTGTTTGTGTTTGCAAAAGGAGCATCCCTGCTAAAAAGCTCAGGATGACCACGCACCATTTTTTCTTCATTGCTCTCCGTCCATCATGTAACCGCTTATCAACACTACAATTATAAGGACTTAGCCGTCGTAATTCAATAGTCTTCATTGATTAAAGTATATCAACTAGATATTTTTAAATTCTTTATTGACATATTTCACAGCTTATCAGATAATGATAGCGAATACAGAAATATTCAAATTTTGATTGAAGAGAGAAAAAAATGAAGAAAACTGCAACTATTCTTGCCTCATTATCACTTGCTTTGGGCCTGGCCGCACCGCTAGCACCAGCTGCATCAGCCTTTGCGGCAACGACCCAAACTCAAACCGTTAAGTCAGCCACTGTTGGCTTTAAGCTGTACAAGACTGGCACTACTGACGCCTCATCAGCCAGCCGCTTTTTGCCAAGCTCAGCCACTGTTTCCGGCGATACCTTGTCCCTCACTGTTTCTAAGGAATCAGCAGCCATGATCAAGTCCATGACCATCAACGGCGTGGCTGGCATAAGCACGACTAACTCTGACAGCTCAGTAACTTTTGCTTTTGCCAAGGCCTACAAGGCTGGTCAAGGCACGGTGAGCTTCGTGGTTGCCACTCCAATGGGCCAGATGACCAACAGCGCCGACATCGTTTTTGATGCTACGGACGGCGCCTACACAGCCAGCGCTCAATACCTGAACGCCAGCGACACCACTAAGACTTCAATGGCTGGCTCATACCTAGGCAAAAACGTTAGCGTAACTGTTACCGGCGGTAAGGTTAGCGCTGTAAAGCTGACTGTTTCCGCAGCTGGCGCGGCTGTTTTGGACAAGGTTACTATGAACGGCGTAGCCGGCACTCGCACTAACAACGCCGACAAGACTGCAACCTACACTTTTGCCGGTGGTGCCTACAAGGAAGGCAAGGGCGAAATCAGCTTCGAAGTTAGCGCCCACGCGGGTTCTGCCGTTTCAGCCGTTCTGGTTTTGGGCAGCTTGACTCCAGACACTAGTGCGAAGACCGCCACTGACACTAAGAAGACTACCGACACTAAGAAAGCCACTAGCAAGAAGGCTACCAAGAAGAGCACCAAGAAGGCTTCAAAGAAGG
>NZ_AZDU01000068.1 GCF_001434815.1 Lactobacillus equicursoris DSM 19284 = JCM 14600 = CIP 110162 | reverse complement strand
ATTAGTGTCCTAATTTCGGGGGTCATATCAAAAATAAAACGACCCATCAGGGTCGTTTTATTTTTCTCAATTAATTGATTAGTGGTGGGAAGCGCCAGTTGCAGTGTCAGGCTTTTCTTCCTTCTTTTCTTCTTCAGCAGCTGCTGCCTTAGTTGAAGGACCAGTCTTAGCGTCTGGGTCTGAGTTGCGGCGGTAAGTTGCACCAGTAGCAGCATCTGAGTCAACAACCAGCTTTTGGCCAGTTGATTCGCAGAAGTACTTCACAAATGGGTAGATGTCTTGTACCCATTCATAGATCCCCATGTAGTTGCCTTCTTCGTCTTCAACGCGCTTGTAGTAGTGAAGAACGAGTTCAGTCAAGTTACCGGTTGGAACTGGCATCCAAACAGCGTCGTGGCCGCCTTCCTTAGTCCGCAAAGCATGAACAACCTTCTTGGCAGTAGGGATAACGTCGCGGATGTCTGGGTGAACGGCGCCCATAGTGTCACCAACTTGCGCTGGTACCCGGCCGGCCTTCATCTTGTAGTTAGGGTCTTGTGGACGGTTATACCACAAGAATTGGTTGTTGTCGTCCACGTAAGTCATTTCACCAAAGGTGTTGCGCAGCATCCAGTTAAGTTGGTTAACAGTCAAAAGACCTGAGTCAAGCTTAACGTAGTCGTCGCCTTCAGCAGCGCCAACCTTAGCAGCCGCCTTGTCCAGCCATTCTGGGTCGTTCTTGTCCAAGCCGTCAACAGTGTAGCGACTGTGGCCAGTAGCTTCAAAGTCTTCCTTCAAGTATTCTTCAGGATTCATGTCCTGCAACCATTTTGGTTCTGCCATAATCAATTCTCCTTAATCATCAGATTAATTACATAATTTACTTTATTAAGTCCATTTACTTTACAAAGTTTATTATATCCTGTAAGCATTTCCAAATCAAGGGTAAAAGCAATTTATTTTTAGTAATTTTATATACATTTTATTATATATTCGTCAAAAACAAAAACGGCAAAACTGAGTTTTACCGTTTGAGTTTGCTTTTATCTTTTTTAGTCTGCTGTCTCTGCTGCTTTTTTAGCAACCTTGTCTAGCACAATAATCTGATCAAACATGGCCTTTTCCACATCAGAAATCTTGTGAGCCACTTCGACAACCGCCACCTTAGGGTTGCCCAAGAGGGTTTCGTGGATTTCTAAAGAAAGCCGTGGGTCAAGAGCGCTGGTAGCTTCATCAGCTAGCAAAATTGGCCGGCCTGACAAGAGTGCACGGGCGATTTCCACTCTCTGGATCTGCCCGCCGGATAAATTATTCCCGTTTTCCCCAACCCGGTAGTCCAGGCCGTTATCCTGGATCAGGTCATCTAAGCCTGCTTCATGGCAAACCATGAGAAGGCGCTCTTCGTCGACTTCCCGGCCCAGGGTGATGTTAAAGCGGAGAGTGTCGTCAAAAATAAAAGGCTTTTGGTTAACGTAAGAATAGTAGTTGTGGGCCTTTTGCCAGTTGCCCGTCACATCTTCGCCATTGATCTCGATCTCGCCGTGGCTGGGCTTATAGATCCCCAGCATAAGGCGGAGCAGCGTCGTCTTCCCCCAGCCAGAGGGCGCCATGAGGAGGATTTTTTCACCCGGCTTAACCGAAATATTAACATGGCTAAAGATCTCGTGCTTGCTGTGGCGGGTCACGTAAGCGACGTCTTCCATCTTCAGACCATCGAAGTGGTCCACTGGGAAGTTGTCGGCCTTTTGCACGTAGCTCAGCGATCTCTGAGTTCTTTGCCACATCGGCACAGTTGACTTAACCTGGTTGAATTCGTTAAAAATCGTCACGACCGGCGTAATAAAGTTAACTGCCAGGTCCACCATCATCACCAAGGACCCTACAGCCAGCCGCCCTTGCATCATCATGATCCCGCCGATGGTGCAGGGAATGATGAAGCAGAAAAGCTCAGCCACAGAATAGATAATTTCCAAGGCCCAGGCTTGGGTCAAGGTCATATTTCTTAAGGCCGTTTCCATGTCTTGAGCCGCGTTAACTGCCCGGGAAACCACATTGGTCCGAACATTGTACAGGCGGGCGGACTGAGCCCCGTTTAAGGTGTCAGACACGTACTGAGTATAGACGGCATTTTTTTCCGTCCAAATCTTGGCCTTCTTGGTAATGATCTTGCTAGTGATCATCTGAACCGCGGCCGGCGCCAGGGTGGCCACGATGAAGATCAGGGTCATCTCCCAGGAATTGTAAAAAGCAAAAATCAACGAGCCAAAGAAGGTCAAACTCTGGTAAATCATGTCCAGCTGGGCCGTAATCCGGTTGGTTTCAATCTGCTTCAAATCATTAGTCATGAAGCTTAAGCCATCCTTGATGTCCAGGGTATTTTGGTCGACCAAATAGCGTAAATTTGCCTTCTTCAAGGTCATGTTTACGTCTTTGATAATGTTCATCTTGGTCGTTTCATAGATGAAGTTGCTGGCCATGAAAAAAAGCTGACCGCCAGCAGTTAAGGCGGCGAACATGACCAGGCGGCCATAATCACTCTTGCCAGAAGAGGCGATGTTCAGCATCACTTTCAGCATGTAAGCGACAAATAACACATTGCAGGCCTTGATGGCAGCTAAAAGGGCAAACAAAGCCACCTTGCCTTTTGGCGCATATTTGAGACTCATGGTTAGGATCCCTCTCTTTCATTACAATTATATCAATCTTTATCACCTTTTCTCCCAGCATTGATATAATTAAGACAATCGTAAGAAAATAATTTTTTGGTAAAGGGGCTTGACGCATTTTGCCAGGGCTTTTTTAAAAAAGAAAAATATCAAAGAAAAGTAGAAAATAGGGGGAATCACTATGAAACTTGTTGAACTGCATACCAAAGCTGACCGCCTGACAGGCTCTTACTACCTAGGCTACTTGGTCTACCAAAATGAGGACCTAACCGTCTTAATCGGTCTCGACGACGACGCTAACGCCAGTGGTCTAATCCTGGTCAACAACCAGGACCTGGTCGGGATGGTGGAGCAGTCGCCAAGCCTAGCTTACTGCCAGCGCCTGATCGACGAGGGCAAGTCGACTGATCCCTTTCAGCTCATGCCGGTCAACCAGGAGCTTTTAAAGGGCAACTTGTCTAATTTCTTTGAAGCCGGCAAGGCCGCCTTATTTAAAAAGCTTCCCGTTAACGTGACCCTCAATAACGGCGTCATTTACAGCGGAATTGTGACTGAAGCCACCTTGGAAGAGCTCCGCATTCGGCAAATTGATGGCAACTTTGCTTTAGACCGGATTCACTCGGTCATCCCCATGAAGCAGATCTCCAGTCTGGAAATCAATTCGGCCCTGGGTAAAATGTGGAGCGAATACCAGGATAGCGACATCGCTGGCAATCCTTATGACTTAGTTGAGCTCTACCTGGACTGGCTGGATGACGACCGCTTTGGCAACTACCTGCTGGGGCGGGTGCTCTTAGAAGACGACCACTACCTTCTTTTTGAAAGCATCAACGACTACGGGCAGCTAGAAGCCATCTGCCTGGTCAACCGGGACGATATCATCCACGAATGCACGGCGTCACCAGTCATCGACTTCTACAGCTTCCTGCTCACCCGGAACCAAGAGGCGGGGATTTTTGACCTGAACAAGCTTGACCACCTGGCCCAGAGCCTGGACCATGTACCAAGCCCCTTGGAAGTCTTACAAAATGCTGGGCAACAGCTAGTCAGCGTGGACGACTACGCAGCGCCAGGCGAAATGACCGGCTACATTCAAGGTTTGACCGATTCTGAAGTCTATATCGAAGACCCGGTCACTGGCCAGGTGGCCCCTTTTGCCATCGACCGGATCTGCACCATCGACTTAGCCAGCAGCGAACTAGAAAAAATGAAGGAATACCTGGCAGCCTAAGAGTAAAGATGTAAAATAAATAAGAGACTAACAATGATTTTTAGGAGGAAAAAATGAAACAAGGCACGACTATTTTGACGCTTGATAACGGCTACCACCTGTGGACCAACACCCAGGGGCAAAGCCCAATCCACCTGCTCTGCTTACACGGGGGCCCGGGCGGCAACCACGAATACTGGGAAGACACCCATGAGCAGCTCTTAAAGCAAGGCTTGAACGTGGAAGTCCACATGTATGACCAATTGGGGTCACTATATTCTGACCAGCCAGACTACAGTGACCCCGAAGTAGCTGACAAGTACCTGACTTACGAATACTTTTTAGACGAAGTGGAAGAAGTTAGACAAAAGCTGGGTATCGACCAGTTCTACTTAATCGGGCAAAGCTGGGGCGGTCTGCTCGTCCAAGAATATGCGGTTAAGTACGGCGACCACTTAAAAGGGGCCATTATCTCCTCCATGGTCGACGATATCGATGAATACGTTGCTGCTGTTAACCGCCGCCGGCAAGAAGTGCTGCCGCAAACGGAAATCGACTTCATGCACGAATGCGAAGCAAAGGGTGACTACGCTAACTCCCGCTACCAAGAAGACGTGCAAATCTTGAACATCAATTTCGTTGACCGCAAGCAGCCTTCTAAGCTCTACCACCTGGGCGACTTGGGCGGCACTGCCGTTTACAACGCCTTCCAAGGGGACAACGAATTTGTCATCACCGGTAAATTGAAGGACTGGCACTTTAGAAGCGAATTGCCAAAGATCAAGGTGCCAACCCTGCTGACCTTCGGCGAAGTGGAAACCATGCCTCTGGAAACGGCTAAGACCATGCAGAAGCTGATTCCAAACTCCCGCCTGGTCACCACGCCAAACGGCGGTCACCACCACATGGTGGACAACCCCGACGTTTACTACAAGCACCTGGCTGACTTCATCAAGGAAGTAGAAGCTGGCACTTTTAAGGGTGAATAAATTTTAAGACGCTGCCTAAAGGCAGCGTCTTTTTAGCAAGATTAGTAATTAATGCTTAAGCTTTTGTAAAAAAGGCGTTAGAGAAGCTGCCTGACTTTTGCTTGAGAGCTTTTTGACGTAAAATAGTTTGGTAACAAATTAAGGTTAGGGAGGAAGATTAATTTGACCATCGGTAAAAGTTTACAAAGCAAGCGGCTGGAGAAGAAGCTGTCGCTTACTGACGTTAGCCACAGTTTGAAGATTGATGAAAAGACTCTGCAGCAAATTGAGGCTGATAACTTTACTGGTCTTAATCCTGTAGTTGTTAGAAGCTATATTAGACAATATGCTAGCCTGCTGGGTCTAGACGGTGCCAAGCTTTTGGATGCTTATACAAAAAGTGCAGCTCAGGCAAAAGCACCTGCTACGCAGCAAGCGGCACCAGTGCAAAAACTCCAGCAGGCTGCGGCGCCAGCACCGAAAAAGAAGACGGAAGCTGAGATCAAGCTGGCCAAGGCCCAAAAGGCCGTTGCCAACAGCCACAGCGTCCGCGGCTTGAAGTCGATCTTTAACCTTTTTGACAAGATCAACTTGGACAAGTTCTTGAAGTACGGCATCTGGGTCATCATGGGCCTGGCTGTGGTGGGGTCAGTGGCCAAGGGCTTCACCACTGCCGCTTCCAAGATCTCAACCCACCAATCGTCATCAGTATCCAGCAGTTCCAGCCAGGACAAGAAGCAGCCGCCAAAGAAGGACGACCAGCCTTCTAGCCCAGCGCCGGACGACCAAAGCAGTCAGTCTAGCGCCCAAAGCTCCTCTAGCCAGGCTGATGAAGCTAATTCATCATCGAGCTCTTCTGCTCAAAAGGCGTCAAGCGCCAGTTCAGCGGAGCAAAGCTCGTCAAGCTCAGCTTCCAGTCAGTCCAGCCAAGCTGAGGAAGCCAGCTCATCATCAGAAAACGCAACCGAATAATTTTTCACCCGCAGCCACTTGGCTGCGGGCTTTTTGTTTAATGTGCTGGCAAAAAAGGCATCCCCGCTGGGCAATGTCATTAAGTTAAGACATTGAC
>NZ_AZDU01000067.1 GCF_001434815.1 Lactobacillus equicursoris DSM 19284 = JCM 14600 = CIP 110162 | reverse complement strand
AAGCAGACCGGTTGAGTCAACTGGGGGGCAAAAATCCAAGAAAAGTCGACCGGTTGAGTCATTTCGGGGGCGAAATTCCAAGAAAAGCCAGCCGGTTAAGTCATTTCGGGGGCGAAATTCCAAGAAAAGCCAGCCGGTTGAGTCAACTCGGGGGCGATATTTCCAAAAAAGTCAACCGGTTGAATCATTTCGGGGGCGAATTTTCCAAAAAAGCAGACCGGTTGAGTCATTTCGGGGGCGAATTTTCGCAAAAAGCAGACCGGTTGAGTCATTTCGGGGGCGAATTTTCCAAAAAAGTCAGCCGGTTGAGTCATTTCGGGGGCGAATTTTCGCAAAAAGCAGACCGGTTGAGTCAACTGGGGGGCAATATTTCGCAAAAAGTCGACCGGTTGAGTCATTTCGGGGGCGATATTTTCCAAAAAGGCAGCCGGTTGACATAATCCGGGGGCAAAAGCCCGCACCCCCCGCACCCGTCACCGCCATCCACAAAAAAGGCCACCCACAAGCGGGCGGCCTTCTAAGATGATGATTAAGTTTGATAAATTACGATTGTTGTTTGTGATTGATTTTTTAGTTTGATAAATAAATTGTTGTTTAATTCTTGATTTTGGAGATTGTCTAATCTAAAAAAGATTAGTCTAGTGGGAAGATCTTGTCAGGGTTCAAGATGCCCTTAGGATCGAACAAGCCCTTAACTTTTCTGAGGAGGTCAGTGTAGTCCTTGCCGTAGAAGTCTTCGTAGTAGTTTTGACGAGCATAGCCAACGCCGTGTTCACCTGACATGTTACCGTCAACTGACTTAGCGGTCTTGTACAGTTCGGAGATAACCTTGTCGCCCTTCTTGGCGAATTCTTCATCGCTTAAGTCGTCTGAGCACAGGTAGATGTGCAAGTTACCGTCACCGGCGTGGCCGAAGTTAGGAATCCGCATGTTTTCTTCAACTTCTAATTCTTCGATCCGCTTCAAAACTAAAGGAATCTTGTTGATTGGTACGGAAACGTCAACTTCGTCCATCTTAGGCGTTGACTTTTGAATTGCCAAAAGCAATTTTTCACGTGCATCCCAGATAACCTTAGCTTCTTCTGATTCAGCGTCTAAAACAACTTCCTTCATGGCGTTGAATGGTTGAACGGCCTTCAAGGCTTCGGCCAGTTGGGCCTTAGCGTCTTCTTCAGTGAAGGAGTCAATGCCCAAAATGATGAAGCCGTCGCCTTCCTTAATTGGGAAAGTTGCATCGTACCCTTTTTCCCACAAGTTCAAGACCTTGCGGCCCATGTATTCAACCGTGGTTGGCACTACACCGGAAGCCAGGATGGCTGGCACGGATTCGATGGCATCAGTCAAGGTTGGGAATGGGATAATAGCGTTCAAAGCGTGCTTTGGTCTTGGGTAAAGACGCAAAACAGCTTCAGTAATGACGCCCAAAGTCCCTTCTGAGCCGATGATCAGGTCCTTCAAGGAGTAGCCTGATGATGACTTAACTGACTTAGAACCGAACTTGTAAACCTTGCCGTCAGTCAAGGCTACCTTGACTTCGCGGATGTGTTCCCGGGTTACGCCGTACTTGATTGCCTTGAGGCCGCCGGCGTTAGTGGAAATGTTGCCGGCAACGGTTGCCCAGTGCATAGCTGGCGCTGGCATGTAGGTGAATGGCTTGTCTGCCAAAAATTCTTCCAATTGGTTCAAGCGGATGCCTGGTTGTACCGTGATGGTCAAGCTGTTTGGGTCGTATTCAACGACCTTGTTCATCTTTACCATGTCCAGGGAGATTCCGCCGCGTACCGTCAAGTTGGCTCCCATGAGGCCAGTTGAATTCCCCCGAGGAGTAAGAGGAATGTTGTGGTCGCTAGCATACTTCAAAACGCTGGCTACTTCTTCAGCCGTAACTGGTTGGATAACCAAGTCAGGCATGGCTCTAACCGTCTTGAATTGGTCGTGGTCCCAGTGCTGGGTTACTTCCGTAATAAAGCGGTCTGGATCGGAGATCATCCCGCGCAAGTTTTCAATGTCTTCAGTAGTTAATTTCTTGTAATCCATTTTACTTACCTAACAGCTTTCTTAGTGTTTATCTCTCTTTTTCTATTAAACCACGTTTGAAAACGTTGTCAATTTTATTAATTTTTACACAAGCCTTTTTAGCCAATGAAAAAAGCGGTCTAGCAACCGCTTCCGCTTTTCTTTTTTTTAAAAAAATCCCCGATTTTCTAAATTTGTGAAAATTGCTACTTGCCTTTTTAGCCCTTGCGGTAGACAAAAGTATCATCCTGGCTGGCTTCCGGGCAAAAACTATAGCCCAGATCCCCAAACTTTTTCAAATCCTCAACCTCTTCCACCTGCTCTTCAGCCATGAAGCGGACCAGACGGCCCCGGGCCATCTTGGCGTGGGTGGCGAAGGTCTTCCACTTGCCCCCTTTTTGCTCTTGGAAGTCGATCGTAATCATCCGCTGATCAGCTTGCAAATACGGCGTCACCAGCTTGCTGTATTCTTTTGAAGCCAGGTTGACCACCACGTTATTTTTGGCAAAAAGCTCCCGGTAAACCTGGTCGCCCCAGTAGCGGTAGAGGTTCTCCTCCTCAAAGCCAGGCAAGGGGCTCATGAAGTCCAGCCGGTAAGGCGTCACCCGGTCCAAGGGCCGCAAGATTCCGTAGAGGGCCGATAGGATGCGGAGGTTGGCATTTAAATAGGCAAGTGCCGGCGTCTCTAGTACGTCGGCGGCCAGGTACTGGTACTGCAGGCCCTGGTAGGCAAAAAGGGCCGCCACGCTGCCCTCATCCAAGTCAGTCTTGAGATACTCGCTCGCCTGTTTAACCAACTTGGGATTGGCCCGCCAGATCTTGGTTAGGCCAGCCTCGTCCTGGCGGCGCAGGTAGGCCCAGATTTTTTCTGCTTGGGGTAAAAATTGGGGTCTGCTCTCTGGCAAAAAGCTGTCGTCTTGGGCCGTCATCTTCTTGGCCGGGGCAATAATAATCTTCATTTTTTACATCCTCTGCTGCTTTTAGTAAAATTAACTATTATAGTAACAGATCGGAGAAAAAGATGCTTAATCCAGATTTTGCCATTATCGTCAACATTACCGCTACCGAAGGCGTCGACCCAGACGCCTTGGTCCGCCGCGCCCGGGACATCGGCGCCCGCGCCATTGCCAGCCAGCAGCCGGACCTTTTCCAAGCAGCCTGTGAAAAATACACCATCGCTAACCTGCCAAGCCAGAACGGCCGCGACTACCCGGTGGGCCAGGTGGTAGACGCCCTGGTTGCCGCTAGACAAGCCGGCCAGCCGCTCGTCATCAACTTTGACCCCGACTCCCCGGAAGACCAGGAGGCCCTAGAAGAACTCAACTTGTGGATGCACAAGTACGGCCATGCCGCCAACGACGGTGCGCCAAGCAAGCTGACGGCCAACGCAGATGGTGCCTTTTTGCTGACCAACCGCCACGCTAGCTACCAGGATTACCTTTTTGTCAAAAAGCCTTTCACTGACGAAATCGAGGTAGCTGGCCTTGACCAAGAGCCCAACCGGGTGGAATGGATCGACGGCCGGGTTGACTGCCCTTATACTTTTGAAAAGAAAATTTTAAAAATAACTTTGCCAATCGTTGAAAGCCCCTTCACTTGGCAGGTGATCCGCATTCAGGAGCACCGGCCAGAAGACGACATTGCCGAAACTGAGTTCTAATTCGTTTAATCTAAAGTTAATTTGTGTTATACTAAACGCAATCTTCTTATGATAGATTGGAGTTAAGATGACCTCTCGCAAAGACTACCGGAAAGAAAATAAGCAGGGAAGTAAATTTTTAATTATCGGTGGCGTCGTAGCGATTGTTGCAATTGCTGCTGGCGTCTTCGGCTACAACGCCTACAAGCGGGAACAGGCAGCGGCCTATGCTCGCAATCAAAAGCAAATTGCTTTTAACAAAACGCACTTTAACCCTAACGTCTCCATTTACGGGGTTAAGGTCGGCAAGTTGACCGTCAGCCAGGCAACCAAGAAGGTGCTGGCCAAGGCCAAGAACAAGCTGGTCTACAAGGACGGCAAAATCACTAGCGTCCGCGATACTAAGCTGACCACGATCAGCCAAAATACGGTGGAAAGCTACTTTAAGAAGCAATACACCCAGCTGCCAACGACCCAGGTTTACAGCTACAAGAACATGGCCTTGAACGCTGGTAAAAATAAGCTGAAGAAGGTCGCTGCTGCTAGCGTGACTTACAATGTTGGCGGGAAGACTTTTAACCTCAGCGCTAAAGATTACCTGACTCAGGTCAGCTACTACTCAGGCAGCCTGCACTATGACAACATCAGCAAGCTGACGGCCAAGCTGGAAGCCATGGACAAGGAAGTCAAGACCTTGGGCAAGAGCTACAAGTTCAAAACGCCAACTGGCTCAACCATCACGGTTACCAACCAAAGCTACGGCTGGGGCATCTGGACGGCCAGCGCCAAGAGCGCGATCTTGAAGTCCTACGAAAATGGGACCAAGACCATCGACGGCAAAAAACACATCTACGGCGACGGCTACACGACCCAAGGGCTAGGCTACGGCAAGAGCAACAACGGTCTGGGCAACAGCTATGTCGTTGTCTCCATCGCCAGCCAGGACATGTGGATTGTGGTTAACGGCAAGGTGGCGGTGACCGTCTCTGACGTCGTTACTGGGACCGAAAACAAGGGTGACAACGCTACGCCTAAGGGCGTTTGGTACATCATGTACAAGGAAGAAGGCGCTACTCTGAAGGGGCAAAACGACGACGGTTCAAGCTACGCATCTAAGGTTAGCTACTGGATGCCATTTACTCTGAGCGGCTGCGGCCTGCACGACGCTTCATGGCGGACCGACTGGTCCAGCACCGCTTACCTGGAAGGTGGCTCCCACGGCTGCGTCAACATCCGGCCAAGCGAAATCAAGTCCGTTTGGAACGCGGTTAAGGTGCACATGCCTGTGATCGTTTACTAAGAAGTAAATTACATATGAAAAAGGATCTATCTTCAGCAAGAAGGCAGATCCTTTTTTGGTATGCACGATACTTTTCTATTTGTCAGTTAATTCCTTGAGTTTCTGGACAGGTTCACTCTCCTTGAGTTTTCTCTTCCCCTTCTCCATGAGAATCCCAGCCTGCACTTCCTTCAAAAATGGAGCTGACCGCTTCAAAGCTTGGCCACCAGCGTAGCCTAAAGCCAGCAAAAGAGCGATTCTCTTAGCATGCTTCATTTTCATTTTGCTCACCTTATTTCTGACACATTTCTAAAAAGCTAGTCATTTCTCTCTTTTTATATTATAGCGCTTTCTTGAAGCGGGATGATATAACACATTTCCTTCAATGTATGGTTGTTTATTATGCGCAATCGGTTACAATGTAAATGTAGATGTAATCGTACATTCTTTGAGGTAATAAAATGAACAACGATTTTAAAGATATCATGCAAAACAGAAAGTCTATCCGGCACTATGATTCCAGCGTGAAGATTTCCCGTGACGAATTGCTGGAAATCATCAATGAATCTATCTCTGCTCCAAGTGCCTGCAACCTGCAGTCCTGGCACTTTGTTATTGCCGACACTCTAGAAGGCAAGAAGAAACTTCACGATTTCTTAATGCCGTTCAATTACCCTCAAGTTGACACTGCTCCAGCCACGATCATGGTTTTCGGTAACACTAAGTCAAACACTAAGTCATATCTGAAGTATCGTGACCTGTGGAATGGCATGGTAGAAGAAAAGAAGGTAACTCCAGAAGCACGCGATGCCGCGGTTAACACCTTCCTTCCACTTTACGAAAAGGCTGACCGGCAAATGTTAGTCGCAGACGCATGGTTGATGCCTCACTCGTCTCCATGCAACTGATGCTGGTTGCCCGTGAACACGGTTACGAAACCAACCCAATGGCCGGCTATGACGCAAGCAAGGCAGCCGCAGAATTTGGCTTAGATCCAGAACAATACATTCCAGTAATGGCCATCTCCATTGGCAAGCCGGACCCAAGTGAAGTCGTACCTGACACAGTTCGCTACGATGTCAAGGATGTAACAGAATTCGCTTAATTTCAAAACAATACACAAAAAAACTGTTTCCATGATATGACCCCCGAAATTAG
>NZ_AZDU01000066.1 GCF_001434815.1 Lactobacillus equicursoris DSM 19284 = JCM 14600 = CIP 110162 | reverse complement strand
TAACGGGCTTCTTTTCTTTTTTATTCGTGTATCTGTATATTTTGCTGCTTTATTTTTTGTTTTCGATTTCGATCAATTCATCAAGTACAGTTCCAGGTGTTTTGCCCAGGGCGTCTGCTACAGCAGCAATAACTTTAACGGTTTGACCAGATAGGGGCTTGGAGT
This sequence comes from Lactobacillus equicursoris DSM 19284 = JCM 14600 = CIP 110162, assembly GCF_001434815.1. Taxonomy (GTDB): domain Bacteria; phylum Bacillota; class Bacilli; order Lactobacillales; family Lactobacillaceae; genus Lactobacillus; species Lactobacillus equicursoris. Next base: position 5,959 of record NZ_AZDU01000066.1, on the reverse strand, counting down.
CGGCTGTAGCATGAGAAAGCGTCATGCTGGAAATGCCAGTTGCTTTTGAAACTTGATATTTAGTGATTCCGTTTTGATCGAGATACTTTTGTAATGCGTTCATTTCTTTTGAGTGCCTTTTTCTTTAATTCATAGTAGATGATTGTTGCTACCAAAATGATTGTAGTGATAACTAAAACAATGTGAGTAATTAAAAGAATGTTTTCTAACATGATTATTTAACAGATGTTTGATATAATCGATAGCAGAAAAGGCAAGGGCCTTAGCCCCCGTCTTTTTCTGACTTGTTTTTGTCTTCCTTTTCAAGTTGCTTAACTTGCATGATCACTAGCCGAGTGGTAGCAATGGCAACGATGATTTGGGCGACATCCGCAAGAATATCGAATAAATCTTTCATCTATTGTTTCCTCCTTTCTTAACCTTATGTCTATATAATAACATATATGTTACTAAAGTGCAAGAGACAATAGTAAAAAAACTGCTACTTTTTAGTAGCAGTTTTTTGTTTGCTATTTAGGCAAATAAACGACTTGAAAATTTGAACGCAACATTTTGGGGACTTTATTAGTTATTACACAGAAGAATAACCTATTTGCTACTATGTCTGCGGTTCGTACCAGCGTCTTTGTCCTAGAGTCGCAAAAGGACAATGTTAAAATAGAAAGATTTGGGAAAATTGGAGGAAAGAAAGCGGTGTATTTCCAATTATACGTTCCGATACGGAACTCTTGCTCTAAGCCTTCGCGCAGCTCGTATCTGCCATTTGTTGCGGTAGTATGCTCATCAACAAAGAAGTGGATGCTTCTTACTTTGCTAGGATCGATCTTTCCAATATCAATTAAATGCTGCAACTTACGCTTTACGCCAATTTTATAAGCATAATCTAGATATCTTTGCTTAGATTTCTTGTCATCAAATATATTATCTAATACATCTTTTTCTGAAATGACAATTCCAAACTTCTCCACACGGTTGAGACTTCGATATAGCTTATTCTTAGATTTGTTTGAGACAGTAGTAGCTTTTACCTCTTCACCAGGCATGAGAGACTCACTATTTCGGACTGTCCGTTCATTATGCAAATATAATCGTTCCCACTTTTCTTTGTCTTTCTTTGAAAGAAAGACGGTTCCAGCAAATACGAAATAGCGATTATGCTTTGCATCAAATACGCCTGACTCGTCAGAATAAATATAAATATCCATAAAATTCTCCGCAAAATAAAAGCCCCGCTAAACATAGCGAGGCCCCCGTGGTCGACGACATTACATGTCGCTTAAACTTTAGGTTCGATTACACGGGTAGACAGCGTAATAACTACCTGCATTAGATAGTTTAGTAAAAAAACTAGAAAAATTCAATACTTTTGCTCTAATTTAGCCTTTTCATATCCAGCCATATTTCAATTTGCAACTAATATTAGTCTTATAGGTTGAACTGCTGACTAACCTAGCACAGCTGGCACAGCACGCTAAAAGTAGATAGATGCTATCTAGCTAGTTCTTCAACAACGGAGTCACGATCACTATATTTTACGGCCTTGATGTCGTTTTGCTCAAAGAGACTTATTATCTGAGGACTTACTTTGACAGGTCTGTCATCACGAACATCATTGATAAAAACGTAGTATTCAGTCAGGCCGTTTTGCACTGGCCGTGTCTGTGTAATATCAGTAAGAATGGATTGAGCAAATACTTGGCTATTCGAACTTGCGGTCAAGGTTTTGATCAATCTAGTTGGTATTCTTTCCGGGGAAAAGCCCGAAATAGAAAATTCGAATTTGTGAGTCAGACCACTGTTTCCAACAAAAGAAACGCCTTGGGTAGTTCTGATTTTGTGTTCGTTAAAGAAATTTTGTAAATCTTCCAAAAAGAGATTAGTTGTATTTTTTGTTGCCAACATAAACATGTTGTCTACAAATAGCATCGCTTGTAGAAGTCGATGCTTGGAAATTGGAAAATTATCTGGAGTAGTAGTAATTTGCAGAGCGTCATCATTTTCAACGACACCATAATTTGAAATTTGTCTTTGAAAAAGCTGCTGCCTCTTCTTTGAATGCTTCAGATAAACGCCACGACTTTCGAGATTATTAATTGTCCAGCCGTCGTCGGTTAGAGTGATAGAGCCAGTATGAGGATCGTTAACGGCGTAAATTGCTATTTCATCATTAAAGCTATCCAAAAATGGTACATCAATTTTTACGATGTTAGTAGAAATATCTGTAAAATTGATGTTTTTGCTACACCAGTCAAGGTAGTTTTTGCTTAATTCCTCCGCATTAATCATTTTGACCCTCCTCTCCGTAACAAATGGTCATCTAATTGATATGAGTATAGCACATAAAGTCATCAAGAGCCGGCCCGAGTTCCTTATTTTTATCAAAAGGAAAGTCGCTAAGTTCGTATGCGTAGTCCTCATACGATCCGGATGAAGTAGTATAGATATGAATATGGTTTTCACTAACAATAGTTTTATCGCGGTTATGATGCTTTTGGCCGTTTATGCACAGTCTAACGAGATGGAGATTATTTTCTTCGAATCTAATATGAATTGCATACTTGGTCGCTAAGTTACCTCTATATGCAAAAAATCGGTATTCGATTTTGTTGTGAGTGCTTATCAGTTCTTTGTCAAGCTTGAATTTACCAAGAGTAATGTTGAAAGCCAGATCTTTTAAAGCGTGTTTTGATTCTTTGATTAATAACTCTACTTCGCTATCGGTTAGATTGTCTAGATTATACATTTCAGATTCCTTAATATCTTTCCAGGCCCGCAAGCGCGGGCTTTTTTACCTGCTTCCATATCTGATCATTTGGATCTTCTTTCCCAGGATATACCCTAGGTGGTAGTTGCAAAATTATTTTGTTGATGAAAAGTTAAGCCGAAACTCAGATATTTCTTGGCCATCAACATAAAGGGAAAACTTTTTGATGCCAGACTCTTTTAATAAAAAATTTCTTAGTGTAATTACAGTGGTCAGGGAACCATCAAATATATTTGCTTCGATTAGAGTCTCAGAACTCAGCTTACTTACTGAGATTATTTGATCGTCTAACTTTATTTCAATTTTATGGTTTGATAGAGCCATTCCAGATATGGATATCAATGCGTCCATAGTATAATAAGTTGGGAACGACAAACCGGTGATTTTGCTGCCTGCTTGGAAAAGGTATTGAGTTTCACTGTCTATTTTTTGTTGTTTGATTAGTGGAGCAATCCACATGTTGCCTATCATTATGTTTCTCCTTTGAGGTAGAATAGATGCTATATTTTTTATCAATGTTGATGCATGCTGTCGTATACATGTTTGTGTTCTATTCAGCAGTTTATATTCTTAAAGCACTTGCACCATGGCTGTATCTCTTGACCATATCGGACGATGCGCGAGATAATTTAATATCCGCAGCAAAGGAAATAGCAGACGAAAATCTGAAGTACGTTAATAGTGACGCAAAAAAGATTGAATTAAGATCTTGCTATGGTTTCTTGGATGAAGGTATTATTGGTGCGTATAAGTCCCTTCGTGCTTTAGAAAAGAACGGTAAGAATAATATTAGTTCTCATTGGTAGTGGATTCTTTTTGACTATTATTATTTATGGTTCCTGAAGCGATGGCTCTAATGAACTGTTCTTGTTCGTTTGACAGATTTGAAGCTGGTTGACCAGCTAAGTCTATGTCTATATTTCCAGTCTGTATATGCATACGATCCACTGAAGAGGAACCTAATTGATTTGTCAGCTTCTTATTTTGGTGATAAAGCTTTAGGGCCAAAGGACCCATAGTGAAAAATTCGGCTAAGGCGATAATAAACCAAATAGTTTCAGTTCTAGTATGAGGATATAAGTCCCAGATAGCTTTGATAAAATCCATAAATTTACCTTCAAGTCCCTTTATCAAGGGGCTTTTTTATCTACTGCCATATCTGATCATCTGGATCTTCTTTCCGAGTATCCTGCCGGGATGGTCTTTGTCTAAGATGATCGTGTTATAGTCATCGTTGTCAGGAATCAGCTCAATCGTGTCGCTAACATGCTTGATTCGCTTTAGTGTGGCTTTGGTAACTTCCATTTCGTTGGCCCACTGCTGAGCTAGGCGTTTGGTTTCAAATCCTTGCTTACTCTTGGTGTGTCTTTTCCTATTTGCGTCATACCAAGAGATTTTAGCTCTCCAACTATTGTCTTTTTTCTCTATAAAAGACATATCTAGTCACTACTTTCTAAAGCTTGCACTTAGAAACGCTCTTTTTATTATTTGACTGTTGTTCTTTCTTGGCACACTTATTCCAATTTGTTGGGAAACCTAACAGAAGCAAAATTGAATTAATGTCAATCGACTTAAGCTGATTATTTAAAGCATTTACTTTTTTTCTGATCGAATTGTGTAATTTGGCGTATTCAACTTTGCTTACAAAGCACTGCAAATTGATAAATGTCGAATAGACTGACCTCCGATTATCCTCTGGTGTTATTCCGTAATGACTATGAATGGCCGGGAAATAACTAGTGTCTGATCTACACTCGAAATAAATTAGACGATTGTTATGGGCACAAACGTTTCTAATTTATTGAATATTTTTTATGAATGACAACATAGTCTTTGGTGGAAATTGTCCGGTAAAATTTGGATTATTACTACATATAAATTCAGTACAATCATTTGCAACCCTATTTTGCAGATTATCAGGAAGGCAATTGAGCAATGCATACAGATCACCGAAGGTTAAATAATCAATGATGACCCAAATTGGAACTGCATTATATTTTGTTGAATAGTGATGAATTGAATTGTTACGATACTGTCTGTTTTTACGCAATATACCGTTTAATGAGTTTATTACATGTGCAACAGATAGGCTCTTTTCATGATTGTATGAACTAATGTCCAGATAAGCTTCTGGATTATTTGGGTGGGCTTCAGCAAATCTATGAGCAAGAATTGACTTTAAATGATGTTCTGCGTCAAGAATAGAATTAAATAGGACTTGTTTAAGCTCTTTGTCAAAAAAATATAAGCGGCTTACTTCATCAAATGACGCATTTTTAATATATAAATTTTCAGATTCTAAAAACGGCTTGCTATATCCATTGATGATGTTGTAATAATTGTTTGACAATAAATATTTTTTGGCCCTCTCAACATCATTTATTGTTAAACCACGTTCTTGCAACAAATTGATTTGCTGATCAATGCTTTTAAATTCTTTTTTGTGCATACAAAAAACACCCTTATTTTTGCAATAAAGGTGTTTTCCCGCAATAGGCTCCGTAGAGTATCTACCGCTCTTCTAATCACCTTTATTCTACTATTTTTTATTTCTTTTTCAAGAAGAAAACTACTTTTTGAGTATCTCTGGCGTAGCAGATATCAATCACTTGCTGTTAAAGTATGCTTTAGCGATAATAATATCCTTCCAGGCCCGCAAATGCGGGCTTTTTTACCTGCTTGCCGTACCTGATCATTTGGATCTTCTTGCCTAGGATTCGATGTGCTTGTCACGCTTCGACTTGGTGATCCTCCTATCAAAAAGACGCTACCATTAAGGCCACGTCAATTTTAGTAGTGCATTTTTTTACGGTTGCTCGCTTATCGCAGACAGCCATTATTTTACGAAACGCTTCCCGCATTTCATGCAGACAAAGTCCGTTTTCTTGGTTGCTTTACCATTTGACCCGGATCCGTAACCCCACATAAGCTCACGGCCAAGGCTGAAGTCCTTACGGTGAACGCCAAGTGGCTTAACGTTCGTGCTGTGGCAGTGCGGGCATTTCATAGCGTGACGCATTTCCCGAATTTGTTGCTTCTGGATCTTGAGCTGGTTCTTTTTGATCTGCTCATCTAGCTTGTCAGACTTGGCTTGCATGGTGGCCTGCGTTTTGGCTGCTTCTGCTTGCTTTCTGACGTTCTCCTCATGGATTCTCTTCATTGCATCGGCGGACTTCTCTTCAGGAGTTCGCTTGT
>NZ_AZDU01000065.1 GCF_001434815.1 Lactobacillus equicursoris DSM 19284 = JCM 14600 = CIP 110162 | reverse complement strand
AGATCGCGGGTTCAAATCCCGCATGGACCGTCAGGTAAGTCTGATTTCACGTAAGTGAAGTCGGACTTTTTTCTTTGTCAAAAAGCGGTTATGATTAAGTAAAACGCTTGCAAAATGTACTTGGAGATGCTATTATACAGGTAGAGAAAGTACTTTCGAAAGTCAGGACGAACCTTAGAGAAAGGGAGTCTGCGAATGACAGAAAAGATGGTTGATGAATGAGCCTCCTGAAAGGGCGTATTTGTCAGTGTACTGTCAGCGAGACTAAGGCTAAGGCGGCAGTTGCATTTTAGCGGGAAAGCCTTCCGCGCAAAGGTGTTCTGTTTGTACACGGCAGCTGGGCCGATCAAGAATGACGACTCGCTTGGCAGCTTGAAATAAAATTGAATATTATTGGCATAAGGGGCTTCGCGTTAGTGTTGAGACGCGAGGCCCTTTTTGCGTACGCAAGGTGACAGAGTTAGCTTTTTAGCTTTGGGCGTACCGGCAGAAGTTGCTGGCAAAAAATAGTTTATGAGTAAAAAAGAGTTCTAGAAGGTCTAAACTTCTAGAACTCTTTTGATTTTTAATCAAGGTCCTGGTGTTGCTGCAAGATATTCAGGTATTGCTTTTGGATCTCGTTTGGCATGAAATTCTCGCGGATTCCCATGCTGGAGTAACAGTAGCTCCGCTGGCTTGCTACTAGTGGAATAGCCTTGATACCGGGGATGGTTTGCACGGCAATATCCATCAGGTAGGTGACCCCCATTCCTCGCTGGACCAACTGCAGACTGGCGTCAATATTGTCGACGATCAGCTTTTTGGCTGGCTGGAAGCCGGTTTTGGCAAAAAGCCGTTCCAGGGATATTCTGGATAAAAAGCGCTTGTGCCGCATGATTAGGGGAGTGTCCTTGATCTGGGCGATGCGGATCTCATCCAGCTTGGCCAAGGGACTGTCTTCAGCCACTGCCAAAACATATTGGTATCGCTGCAGGGTGGTGGTTTTGATTCCTGGCAGGGGTTCATCGCTTAATCTGGAGAAGACGATCACGTCAAAGCGCCCCTCCCGCAGGTGCTGCTCAAGCAGATGGGAAGGTTCTTCCTTAGTCTCAATATTTGCCAGCATTCTCCCTTGATTGAGGTGGGTGATTACTGGTGCCAGCCAGGCCTTGCCAGCCAGTTCGGAATATCCTAAGCGGAAGTTTTTGGCATTGGCCCGCTTGACTTCGATCTTAATTGAGTTTTCTTCTTTAACTAATTTCTTGGCTCGCTTATATAAGACTTGCCCGGCGGGCGTGATGACCAAGGATGACCGGCTGGACTTTTTAAAAACCAGCTGAACCCCGCATTCTTCTTCCAGCCGTTTGACCATGGCGCTGATGGCCGGCTGGGTAACCTGATTTTTTTGGGCAGTGGCGTGGTAGCTCTCACTTTCTACCAAGTCGATAAAATAGCGCAAATCTCTGAATTCCATGTGAACAATCCTTTCGCCTACAGGTAAAGCAGGTATCTAATCCTAACTTCTGATCGATAAATCGTATTTATCATTAAAACGATTATATTTATTCTAATCGTATTTTTTAGGAAAAGCAAAAAAATATATATTAAAATTCACGAGCGTTCATGCCTCACTAAACAAAGGATGGGCCCTATCCTTGTGAATATAACGCTTACAATTAATCCTTGCTAAGTGAAAACATCTCTGATATATAAAAAGTGTTTTAAAACAAAAAATAATTTATCAAAGAGAGCAAGGTAAGAAGAATGTATGCGACTAAAGATACAAAGTGGAATGCAGATTATGATGTTTTGGTTTTAGGCTTCGGTGGTGCCGGCGGCAACGCTGCCCGGTTTGCTGCTGATGCGGGCGCCCATGTCTTGTTGGTTGACGCAGCTCCATTTGGCCACGAAGGTGGCAACACCCGCTACTCAGCCCAGCACGTGGCAATGGCGACGGATTATGCCAAGATCAATAAGTACTTTAAGCGCTTGGCTGCTCCTTTCCAAATTCCGGAAAAGATGATGGATGTTTACACTGACGGGATCTACCACATGACTGACATGTTCAAGGAACATTTCGGCATCGATGCTTTCGTCTGGTCCCGTGACGTCAAGCCAGGGGACATTTTGGACGAAAAGGAACACATGGCTGAATACCCAGAATACGAAGGCTCTGAAGCTTTTGACTTTGCCTTGGTCCACAACCGCGACTTTGATGCGGAATTCTGGAAGACGATCCGGAAGACGGTTTTGGACCGGAAGGAGCAAATCGACGTCTGGCTGAATTCCCGGGCCAGCCACTTGTTGCAAGATCCAGAAACTGGCGCTGTTGTTGGGGCAGTTGTCAATCGTAATCACAAGGACTACTACATCCATGCCAGAAACGGGGTCGTATTGGCAACCGGTGGTTTTGAAAACAACCCAGTCATGCAGCAAAACTACCTGCACATTACCAAGCTGACGCCATTCGGCAGCCTTTACAACCGCGGCGACGGGGTTACGATGGCTGAAGAAGTCGGGGCCAAGCTCTGGCACATGTCCAATTACGAATCTTTAGGGGTGGTCCCAAGCTACACCTTCCAAGAAGAAGAGGGCCAGCGGGGCCGGCAAATTGGCCACTGGAAGTTGCTTTACAACGGCTCAATTTTTGCCATTGCGGATGACGGCAGCCGCTTTATGAAGGAAGACGCCAAGTTCCGTCATGGCCACATCTACGAACATGGCGACTACTTGATGCCACACGCTTACGACAATGCTTGGCTGGTCTTTGACCAAAAGCAGTACGACCGCTTTGTTGCCGAAAAGGAACAGACCGGCCAATTGCGCTACCCGAAGTTTTTGGACAAGACTATTTCCGCCGCTTCCAGCCAGGAATTAGCCGAAAAAATGGGCGTGCCGGCTGACAAGCTGGCGGAAACGATCAAGACTTTTAACGCCTTCGCTGAAAGTGGCCGGGATGCTGAATTCGGCCGGGAAGCAGCCGGGATGGAAGCTTTTGCCAGTGGTCAGCTCTACGCCATTAAACTGGCCCCAGCTGTTTTGAACACTCAAGGGGGACCGGAAAGAAACGAAAAGGGTGAAATCCTGGATGCTAACGATCAAGTAATCCCGCACTTATACGGAGCTGGTGAATTAGGCGGCATCTGTGCCAACCGCTACCAAGGCGGCGGCAACTTGGCTGAATGCCTGATCTTCGGTAAGATCTCCGGGACAAACGCGGCCAGCGTCAAGGATGATGCCCAAGCCGTCAGTCTGACCAAGCCAGTTCCAGCTGTCAATGACCTGGTAGATGGTGAACGCATGGACAATATTGAACTCGGTGAAAACCAGTACCTGGGTTCAACTGAAGCTGGTATCGGCGGCAAGATTGTGGTCCGGGTAACTTACAAGGACGAAAAGATTGAAGATGTTGAAGTTTTAGAAAGCCATGAAACTGAAGGGATCGGGGCTGTTGCTATTAAGGAATTGCCGGCCAAGATCGTGGCTGCCAACTCAACGGAAATCGATGCTGTTTCTGGTGCTTCAACCACCACTCGGGCCTTGGAAGAAGCCGTAAATAAGGCGATCGAGCAGGCTAAATAGTGGAGGCAAGCATGTTGACTAAAATTAAATGGAAAAACTGGCTCCTGCCCCTAGCCCTTGGCTTGGGCATCTGGCTCTTGACCCCGCTTAAGCCGGCCGCAATCAGCACCAGTGCCTGGCAGATGTTCGCGATTTTTGTCGCTACGATTGCCAGCTGCGTGACCAAGCCAATGCCGATGATGGCGACGACGCTGACTGGGGCAACGGTCGCGATCGTCCTGGGATTGCTGAAGATGGATGAAGTTATCGTTGGTTTCGGTAATTCAACGGCTTGGATGGTGGCCATGTGCATGTTTATGGCGGCTGGCTTTATCAAGTCAGGCTTGGGCAAGCGGATTGCCTACCTCTTCGTCAGAGCTTTTGGCAAAAAGACCCTGGGTCTGGCTTATGCCTTGTCGGTAGTTGAGTCGATTCTGGCGATCGGGATTCCTTCAAACAATGCCCGGGTCAACGGGATCATGTATCCAATCATTGACAATTTGTCCCGGGAAATGGGGTCAGACCCAAAGGATGGAACAGAAGGCAAGATCGGCTCCTACCTGGTCTTTAATGAATATGAGGTTAACAATGCAACCAGTGGTCTCTTCCTGACCGGTTTGGCCGGGAACATGATCGCCCTGGGCTTGGCCAAAACGCAAGGAATTACGATCAGCTGGATGCAGTGGTTTATGGCGGCTAGTTTGCCGGGGATTTTGTCAATCTTGATCATTCCTTTTGTCTTGTACAAGATCTACCCGCCGGAAATCAAGGAAACGCCTAATGCTAAATCCTGGGCTGACAAAAAGCTGGCTGAGATCGGCAAGATGACCGCGGCTGAGAAAATCATGACCGGCGTCTTTCTTTTATCAATTGCCCTCTGGCTCTTTGGCAGCAAGCTTGGGGTCGACGCGACTGAGACTAGTTTTATCGCGGTGGTAATTCTCCTGCTCACCGGCGTGATTACGACGAAGGACCTGCTGAATGAGTCCTTTGCTTGGAACATTTTGACCTGGCTGTCAATTATCATGTTGATGTCGAAAAAGCTGATGACTTTGGGCTTCTTCCCATGGTTCTCCAAGGCCCTGGGCATGGCCCTCAAGGGGATGAACTGGATTTGGGTTCTGGTGATCTTATTCCTGGTCTACTTCTATCTGCACTACCTCTTCCCAAGTATTGCCACTCAGATTTCAGCCCTTTATGCTGGTTTCCTGTCAATTGCCTTAGGTGCTGGCGTGCCAAAACTGATGGCGGCCCTGATGCTGGCCTTCTGCGGGTCAATCTTCCTGTCAACCTCGACTTACTCAGCTGGCCCGGCTGCTATGTTGTCCAGTACTGGTTATGTTTCCAATAAGGCTTGGTGGCGGCTGAGCGCGATTATCGGCGTGATCTTCAATGTGATTTGGCTTGGTGGCGGTCTTTTGTGGACCAAGTGCCTTGGCTACTGGTAAAAATAGCAGAGATTCCTAACACTGGAGCAATTTTGCTCTGGTGTTTTTGTTTTTTAAAAGCGTAACACAACCCAGCGCTGCCATGCCTGCGGTTCCATCATGGGCCGCAACGGCCATGAGAAGTTGATCTTGAGGGATCGTCAATGGGACTGTCCAATGTGCGGAGTACACCACATCCATGACTACAACGCCGCGCTGAACATCTTGGAGAAAGGTTTGCCAAGCTTTCCGATCAGGAATACAAGATAATCTGTATCTGACTAGTGTTAGGCATTGCTCAACTTGCAAGCCTCGGGCTTCAGTTCGAGCTTGGTTGACTCACATTCTAGCGGGAAAACCTTCCGCGCAAAGGTGTTCTGTTTGTACACTGTGATAAAGCTGCTCAAGAATAAGGTATTTGCGAGAGCTTTGAAATAATTTTAAGCGANGAGCGTAGACCAATTAATTGGTCTACGCTCTTAGCATTAGGGAAGTATGTTTGGATGGAGCACTTACAATATTCTAGTTGGATTGATTATCTGATTTTCTTATTTACTTGGTCGTCGATAACCGCAACGGCGATCTGGCAGCGACTAATGACTGAGCTTGGATTTTGTTCCAAGCCTTCATTAAGCCATTCGTAAACGATGGTGTAGATGACATGAGCAGCATCGTTAACAGCCTTAACCGAATAGTCGCCAGTACGGGATCGTCTTCTAACGTATTCCAAGGTTTTAATATAAATTGCTTGTTCAAGCAATTTTGGAAAACGAGCAGCAAACTTGCCATTCCTTTGCTGACTATAGGCCTTGATCAAGTAGTAAAGACGCAATAGGTACTTACGATCATCGAACATGTACAGAAGTAAATCCTGAACGCCTTTGCCGTAATTATTCTCGGCTAACTTGAAATTTGACTCAAGTTTTTTGATCAAGAGCTCAACGCCCAAGTGGGGCATGTCGCCGTAACGGGCATAAAAGGTTGGTCGAGTAAAGTGAGCAACCTGACAGAAATCCGTTACGCTTAACTTGATCTCATTCTCATAGTTGTCAAAGGCTCGGGTAATAATTTCGTCGGCGTTGATTAACATAGTAGATGAAATCAAACCGTATCCTCCTTTCTGCAGTTTAGTAAGTGGTTAGTAACCTTTACATTGTTAGTATAGGGTATCTCAAAGATGCACGCACCTTGCAGGAGAATTGACAGAAAGCGCGGCAGAGCGGCAAAGTAAGGAAAAAGTCGAAAAGTAAGAATGCCGCAACGGCGGCATTTCTACGCTCTGATTTCCGGGAAAAAGTTTTCGTAAAATTTTTTGTCAACTTTTTTGAATTAATTTTTGTGTCTGAAAGCAGCTGTTTCCGAATATTGTTGATGATATTTGGTAAAATAGGCTGAAACATACAAATAAATGTTAATGTTCCTAATTAGCAAAAAATAACAACGTTGCCTCGTGTTTCTGTCGCAAACCGAATGAAAACGCAGATTTGACCTT
>NZ_AZDU01000064.1 GCF_001434815.1 Lactobacillus equicursoris DSM 19284 = JCM 14600 = CIP 110162 | reverse complement strand
TCTGAAATGGATAAAATCTACCAAATTTAGTAGGTGTTCAAATTATTCTTGCAATTTACCAAAAAATATCAAACAAAACACTTGCAAATTTCTATTATAAACCACTAATAGTCTTGAGAAAAGTGAAAAAGCTTGTGAATTCGCCTACTGAAAGGAAATGTTACTAACTTTATGAAGAAAAAAATGACCTTAACGGAATCGCTGACGATTTCCAGCATGCTCTTTGGCCTCTTCTTTGGGGCGGGCAACCTGATCTTCCCGGCCTACTTAGGCCAGGCGGCAGGGCGCCATGTCTGGCTGGCCCTGCTGGGCTTCTTGATCACCGGGGTTGGGATGCCCCTCTTAGCCATTGCAGCCCTGGGGATCACCAAGTCGACTGGCCTCTTTGATCTCAGTTCCCGAGTTGGCAAAAAGTTTGCCCTCTTCTTTACCTGCCTGCTCTACCTCTCAATTGGGCCCTTCTTTGCCATCCCCCGCTGCTTTACCGTGCCCTTTGAAACGGGGATCTCTAGCCTTCTGCCAGGCACCCTCAACAAGCAGCTGGGTCTCTTCCTCTTTACCCTGATCTTCTTTGCCTTGATGCTGTTCTTCTCCCTGCGTCCCGGCCGGATCATGGACTGGATCGGCAAGTTCTTAACGCCCATGTTCTTGATCGTCTTTTTCACCATCATGATCACGGCGCTTTTGCACCCAACCGGCTCAGCCAGCGGCAAGGCGCTGGGTGCCTATGCTAAAAGTCCCCTCCTGACCGGGGTCTTGGCCGGCTACAACACCCTAGACGTCTTAGCGGGCCTAGCCTTTGGCATCATCGTCGTCTCCAGCATCCAGGCCTTTGGCGTGACTGAGCCCGACCAGATCGCCAAGGAAACCGTGAAGACCGGAATCTTGACCAGTATCTTGATGGCCATCATCTACGGCATTACCTCCTTAGCCGGCGCCACCAGCCGGCCGCTTGGGATCGCTGACAACGGCGGCACTATCTTGGCCAATATCGCCCACCACTACTTCCCGGGCTTTGGCGCCATCCTCTTTGCCCTAATGATCTTCATCGCCTGCCTCAAGACTGCAATTGGCCTGATCACGGCCTGCGCTGAAACCTTCAACGGTCTCTTCCCTAAGTATTCTTATAACAAGTGGGCCATCTTCTTCAGCGTCTTCGCCCTGGCAGTCGCCAACATTGGGTTAGATGCCATCATTTCCATCTCCACGCCCTTCTTGATGCTGCTCTACCCTTTGGCCATTTCCCTGATCATCATGGCCTTGACCGGGAACTTCTGCCATTTTGAAAAAAGCGACTGCCAAATCATCACGGCTGTCACCTTTATCTGCGCACTTGGCGACTTCTTCAAGGCCCTGCCAAGCCAGCCAGCTTTTTTGGTAAAAATCTACTCCAACCTGCCACTTTACAGAGACGGCCTGGGCTGGCTGGTGCCCTTCCTCATTGCCTACGTCATCTTGGCAATCCGCCGCTTGATCAAGAGCAACAAATCAAAATAACATACTGAACTAAACAAAACGCGATCTTCCTCAAGGGAAAATCGCGTTTTTGATTTTTTGATTTCTTACATATTACTAACATTCTAAAACGCCCTGCTGGTACTTGGCCAATAACTCCTCGCCTGGCAAAGGACGGCTGTAGAGGTAGCCCTGGAACTTGCTGGTGCCGCACTGGCGCAAGAAGTCGGCCTCTTCTTCCGTTTCCACGCCCTCATTGACGGTTGGGATCTGGAACTTTTTGGTAAATCCAATAATCCCTTCCAAAATCAGGCGGCTTCTGGGATTAGTGTCAAAACTCTTCAAGAACTTGAGGTCGATCTTGATCAGGTCAAAAACGTAATCCCCGATAATGTTCAAAGAAGAGTAGTCGCTGCCAAAGTCATCCAGCCAGACCTCGTAACCATTGGCGTGGAGCTCGTTCATGATTTCTTTTAAGAGCTCAGGATTGCGGCCAATGGACCGCTCCGTGATTTCGATGGTGAAGAGCTTTTTCGAGATGCCGGCTTGGTTGAGCCGTTTGTTAATTTCCACAATTATGGGCCCCGCCATAAAGTCTTTTTCTGACAGGTTGATGGAAATCGGCGGCTGCTTGATGCCCAGGGATTGCTTTTTCTTTAAAAATTCAATGGCCTGGTCCACCATGTAGAGGTCAAGCAGGTACAAGAGGCCCTCGTCTTCTAAGACCGGGATAAAGTTGTCCGGCGTGATCATCCCGTAATTAGGATCAATCCAGCGGGCCAGTGCTTCTTCGTCAGTGACCTTCCCAGTCTTAGCATCTACGATCGGCTGGTAGTAAGCCTTGATCCAGTGCTCTTTCAGCGCTTCTCGAAAGCGGGCCAGGATGTACTCCTTCATGGCCGTCTTTTCTTCCAGGTCCTTGGTGAAGTGGGCAAAGCCAGACTTAGACCGATCCTTGACAGAATTAGCGGCGATTCTGGCCTCATCGCAGGCAGTGGACACCTTTTTATCCTGGTCAAGTGGCACGATCCCGACCCGCACGGACAGGCTGTTGCCATGGTTTAAGCTGCTGACCTGGCAAAAAAGCTTCCCGAGTTTTGCCTCCAGATCTTTTTTAGTCGTATAAACGGCAAAGTGGTCCGAGTCAAAACGGCCGGTATATTCTGAACCAAAAATTCCCCGCAAAGCAATTGCTAGGCCCAATAAAAGCTCATTGCCGCTAGCCAGGCCAAAGGTGTGGTTGTAGTACTTTAAGTTATTGTAGTCAATAAACAAAATGACGGGCTCTTCCCCATTTTGCCGCAAACGCTTGCTGCCGGCTTCAGCCAGCATGATAAAGTAGCCCATGTTGGGCAGACCCGTTAAGTCGTCGTACTGGTTGCGGCGGATCCAGCCTTCCAGCTGGACGTTTTCTTTAAGGTAGCGGTTCAGTTCTTGGCTGGCAGCGGAGACATCATTAGCCAGGCTGGATTCGTCCATGTAGACCACAATGGTGATTCGGCTGCCGTCTTCCATGAACATGTGCATGCCGGTCGAGTGGATCAGGTGGTAGCCATCCTGGCCCACATTTTTGGTCCGGTAAACAGCATTGTAAATGCCGCCCTTGATGGCAAAGCGGTAGGCGATGTCGGCCACCCGGGCCACATCGTCTGGGTGGGTGTCCCGGTACATGTCGTTAGTCATGAGGTCGATCCCCTCGGCCATTTCTTTAATGCCGAAAAAGTCCAAAAAGCCCTGTGATAAGAGCAGAGGCACGACCCTGTGGTCTAAAAATTGGTAAAAGGCAATGGGAATGGGCAAGCCTTCTAATGTTTGTCTGACTTCCTTGGAAAAATGATACTTGTGCATATTCTAACCACCTACTAGATGCGCTATAATAGCTCGTTGATTATAAATATCATATCATTTTTTCAGCTTGAATTCAGTAAGTAGGTGCAAGGAACGCATGAAAAAAACGTGATCTTCTTGGGAAATCACGGCTTTTTGGCATATGTTACTTATTCTTTTTTTCTAATTCTACCAGAGCCTGCTTCATGGCAATGCCGCCGGCATAGCCAGTCAAGCTACCATCAGCCCCCAGGACCCGGTGGCAGGGCACAACGATCATGATTGGGTTCTTGTTGTTGGCCCCGCCAATGGCCCGAACCGCTTTAGGATTGCCGATGGCCTCGGCAACTTCCTTGTAGCTGCGGGTTTCCCCGTAGGGAATTTTTTCCAGCGCATGCCAGACCCTTTCTTGGAAGGGGGTGCCGGAGAGGCGGTAGTTGATGGAAAAAGTCTTCCTCTTTCCAGCTAGGTATTCGGTGATTTGTTGAAAGACCTGGTCGATTAAGGGCGTCTTTTCCCCTCGGTCCTTTACATCCGTTTGATCTTTCACAGGCCCAATCAAGGTGATTAGGTCATCTTCGTAGCCGATCTTCACCTGGCCAAAGGGGTAGTCGTAAATTGCGTAGCCGGTCATTCTGCTTCTCCTACATTTGCCTGCGCTTGTTTTATTTCATATTATACTATCCCTTTTTAAAAATTAATCCTGGTACATGTATTCCCGGGTAAGGGGCAGGTTCTTGCCCGATGGCCCCTTGGTCAAGAGAAATTGCATGACGTCGATGTTGCCCGATTCAAATGAGGCTGCACAGGCTTGCAAATAGAGGTCCCACATCCGGGTGAAGCGCTCGCCCATTTCTTTTTGGATGATGGAGCGATGCTCATTAAAGTTCTGATCCCAGATTTCCAGGGTCCGCTGGTAGTGGCGGCGGAGCATCTCGATGTCGGCGATCTGCAGGTTGTTTCCCGTAATGTGCTCGACCATTTCGGCTAGGCCCGGCACATAGCCGCCTGGAAAGATGTACTTGTTGATCCAGCCATTAGTCGCTCCGCCCTGCTGGCGGGTGATGCCGTGGATCAGGGCCACGCCGTTAGGGCTCAGGTAACGGGCAACGTCTTTAAAGTACAGGCCCATGTTTTCCTTGCCAACGTGCTCAAACATACCGACGCTGGTCACATAGTCCCACTGCCGGTCGCCCAACTCCCGGTAGTCGGTTAAGAGGACTTCCGCCACGTCTTCCAGGCCCTCTTTTTGAATTGTGTCCTGGACCAAATTATATTGTTCCTGGCTCAGGGTGACGCCGGTGACCTTCAAGCCATATTCTTTAGCGGCCGTCAGCATCAAGGTCCCCCAGCCACAGCCGATATCGAGGAGAGTCTTGCCCTTTTGCGGGTCGAGCTTGTTTAAGATATGGTGGACCTTGTCGAGCTGGGCCTGTTTCAAATCATCGCGGTTTTCGCCCTTAAAATAGGCGCAAGAGTAAGTCAGGGTGTCGTCTAGCCACAGCCTGTAGAAGTCGTTGCCCACGTCATAGTGGCTCTGGATGTCGTCGGCGCTTTCCTTTTCCCCGTGTCCCTGCTTAGGCAAAAAGTGGCGGAACTTGCTGCTCCGCATGAAGGAGTCCTTGCTTTCGTAGGCCGATTCGATGACCTGCTGGATGCTGCCGTTAATCTCGAGCTTTTTGTCCATATAAGCTTCGCCCAGGGCAATGGAGGCGTTCTTGCGCAAATCCGCTACCGGGATCTTCTCGTTAAAGCGGATGGTCGCTTGCGGGGCCCCGTTTCCGTAGACTTCTTCTTTGCCATCCCAGTAGATAACCCTGACTGGCATGGTGAAAGAATGACTGAGTAAGAGCTTATAGAACGTTTTTTCTAGCATGGTGTTGCCTTCTTTCTATACCTGCTATTATAGTCCTAATCTGCATTTTTGCTAGGTATAGAATTTATCTTTTTTAAGTAAATTTTCAATTTCAGAAAAAGCATAATTCACTTACATCACGGTATTACTAGGCAAAAAATGTTTGTTCTTTTTTAAGATAAAAAGAAAGCTTATAAGTATTATTGCTTGCTTCAGATTTTTGCTTGCGACATCATTTACTAAAAGTAAGTGAATTGTCGACAGCAATCGGAGGCAAGAAATGACAAAAGTATTGGTAATCGGCGCATCCAGCCAAATCGCCATGCACGCAGACCATGCTGGCCAAAGACCAGGATGTGGACTTGACCCTTCTGCGGTTCAATCTTCTCACGGTACTCGTTCCACTTTTCGCGAGGGACCTTTAGGCGTGACAAATTAAAACATATAGTCATCGGTAATCCCAAGCGGTTTCCCGCTATCTAGCGGTTCGATAAACTCATCTAGCAAATTTTCATTGGACATACTATAACATCACCTCAATTCAAAAGTGGGTCCTAGAGCTTTGCTTTTCTCCATCTCTTTACTAATGCAGAAAAAATGTAATAAAATTGTTGACATCTTAGATGTAAGCATGTATATTATAACTATCAGATGAAACAAGTAGTATTACATTTAAACGAGGTACATAACATGAACAAGAAAATCGCAATCATCGCTGTTAATGGCAAGGCCGGCAAGAAGATCGCTGAAGAAGCAGTTAACCGCGGCTTTGACGTCACTGGCTTTGGCCGCCACACTAACGACACCGCCGCTCAGCACTATGTGAAAAAGGATCTTTTTGACCTGACCAAGGAAGACCTGGCTGGCTTTGACGCGGTCGTTGACGCCTTCGGTGCCTTCACCCCGGAAACCCTGCCTCTCCACACAACTAGCCTGATGCACCTGGCTGACCTGGTTGCTGGGACCAACACCCGCCTCTTGGTAGTCGGTGGGGCCGGCAGCTTGTACGTTGACAAGGACCACACCACCCACCTGTCAGAAACGCCGGACTTCCCAGACGACTTTAAGCCGCTAGCTACTGCCATGGGTGAGGCTTTAGACAAGCTGCGTGAACGTAATGATGTCAACTGGATCTATATCTCTCCTGCCGCTGACTTCCAAGCAGATGGCGCCAAGACCGGCAAGTACATTCTTGGCGGAGAAGAACTGACCTTGAACCCAGCTGGCGAAAGCGTCATTTCTTACGCTGACTACGCAGTCGCCATGGTTGACGAAATTGAAAAGGGCACTCATAATAAAGAAAGAATTTCAGTCGTTAAGGCTTAAAAAACAGGCGCCAAGTCGCCTGTTTTTGCCGTAAGAAGGAGCAAAACTTGCAAGTATCAACCAAATTTACCATTGCTATCCATGTTTTAGCAGCCACAGAATTTTTTGGCAACGAAGAAAAAGTCACCAGTAAGCTTTTGGCTTCCAGCATTGGCAGCAACCCTGTCATCATCCGCAACATCATGTCCGATTTGCAAAAAGCGGGCTTGATCGAAACCAAGCGCGGACCTGGCGGCATCTCCATCACCCGCCCCTTAGACCAGATCACTTTTTACGATGTCTACGAGGCTGTGGAAAAAAATAAGGACCAGCTCTTCAACTTCCACGAAAATCCGAACCCTGCTTGCCCGGTTGGCCGCAACATCCACGCGGCCTTAGACGACAAGCTGGACGACATTCAGCGGGAATTTGAAGAAGACTTAAAAAAGCACAACGTGGCTGAAGTCGTTCATGACCTTCACCAGGAAGTGAACGCAGAAAAGCAGGCGTGATTATTAATTATTTTTTGCAAAAGTTCAGCAATCGCTATATACTAAAAGCAATCAAGAATAATATAGAAAAAGGCGCAAGGGATCTCCTCCTGATATGACCCCCGAAATTAGGACACTAATT